>JAOUKW010000021.1 GCA_029882335.1 Candidatus Heimdallarchaeota archaeon
CAAACTCGATGTGGGGAGGTGAGGGGGGTACTAGTGTATGTAACAATGCAGTAAAACCTAGTTATAGGATTGAAACCTACGATCAGCCATACCTTGACCTATAGCTTTACCAGTAACAATGCAGTAAAACCTAGTTATAGGATTGAAACGAGGATGTTTGTGGGAAAATCATTCTTGTGTTTTCCTTAGTAACAATGCAGTAAAACCTAGTTATAGGATTGAAACTCGTTTAACATGGTTATACTCGTGTTTGAAACACCGAAGTAACAATGCAGTAAAACCTAGTTATAGGATTGAAACCTGCAGTGTCCCTCGGTTATTTCAAAGAAAAATATTTTGTAACAATGCAGTAAAATCTTGTCATAGGATTAAAACAAAACTTCATGAGATTTATAGTTGTTGTATTTTTGTATTAGTTGATTACTATTTTTTAGATGAAGAATTAAAGTAATTACTATTCCTACAAACAAGAGTATTTTAGCAACCAGTCGTTATAATAAGTTATGAGTGTGGATATAAGCGAGTATGGAAAGAATATTGTGAATAAATATGCAAAACAACTAGGATATGATGATGATAAATTAGAAATGCTACATGCTATTGTAGAATCAATAACAGAGATCTTACATAAGCATAATGTATTTGCAAAATCAGTAGAATGGGATAGAGAAGGTGCAAAATTGATAAATAATAAAGTCCAACTGCCTAGTGGGATGGAAGAGGTAATTACAGAGATAATTAGGGATAATGAATTTTACAAAATATTTCTAAAGGAAGAATTTGGTGGTATGGGTTATACACCGATTGTTTTGGGTCCGATTCTTGAGGTTCTTTCCACATTTGATTTGTCATTGCAAATTTTAGTGACAATATCATTATCGGTATTAGAACCCTTGATTTCTCATCATAAAGCTGAATTCAATGATGTAATACAAAAATTTGCAGATGGTAAGACCACAGGATATGTGGCATTTACAGAGGCTGGTGCAGGTTCAAATCTTGAACGTGTGAAATCAACATCGATGTTGGAGGGGGATGAGTGGGTATTGAATGGTACGAAAATTTTCATCTCAAATGGTGGTTATGCAGATACTGGATTGTTTTTGGCACAGAATATAGTTGGTGGAAAGCCAGAAGGGACGAATGTATTTCTAGTCGAAGGATTGAAAAATATTGAAATTTTAAGATTGGAGGAAAAATCGGGGTTACATGCAAATCCTACAGCTCAATTGCATTTCAAAGATGTAAGAGTACCTAAGGAAAATTTGATTGGTAAAGTAGGAGAGGGTTATAGTAAGGTACTGGAGAGATTAATGGGTATGCGGCTTGGTGTGGCATATCAAGCGTCTTCTATGGCAAAAAGAGGTTATCAACTGGCAGTTGAGTATGCACAAACACGGGAGCAATTTGGTAGACCAATTATCTCATTTCCGGAAATAAAGAACAAAATCAAATCTATGGAGCTTCAAATTCCGCGTTTGGATGATTATGCTATTAGATCTGCATTTGCAGTGGAAAGGAATATGAGGGGTTGGATACCAATTGAGGTGGGTGCAGGTGGTAAAAACATGGCTGAAAAAATGGCTGCAAAAATGCTACCAGGAGTTGTGAGATATGGAATAGCCCATTATTTTGTTTCAAGTGCTAAATTATACTGTACAGAAATTGCGAATTCTATGTTATATGATGCACAGCAGATCTTTGGAGGAATGGGATTTGTTGCTGAAACAGAAATAAATAAAATAGCCAGAGATGCGAGAGTATTAAGTATTTACGAAGGAACCTCTGAAATTCATTCTTGGGCAATCAATAGGGCGATAAAGGCAGTGAATATGATACCCAAATTCAAATATCCGTATTTACAATATGATTCAGAGACAATCTATGAGAAGATGTTATTTGCTAGATTTAATCAATTAAAAGACATAATCTAGTTGTTATAAATTTGTACTAAAATTACTTAGTATTCCTTTGAAGAATACGATATTGATTATTTTAAAAGATATGCAATAATGGTTGTTTGTTTGCAGTAGATGTTAAAACGTTGTTTATCAATTCTTCTTTTTTATATGTAGTGAAAATTACAATATTTCATTATTTTACCTATCATAAAATCATATTACATATAGCAAAATTCCTAATATGTCGATAAATCGCTTCAAGTTGTTTTTTAATTCACACAAAATTTTGCTAATGTCACTATGTTTATATGTCTAAATCATAATCATTGTTTAACATTTAAGTACAAGGAGTTGAGGTAATCATTAGTGAGCAGATAGAATTAAAGAAACAACAGGAGAATCAAGAAAAATTAGTACCTAATGCTCAACAAAGGAAATTTCATTTATCATCTGATGAATTTCTACTTGAACCACCAATCCTCAGGGGTCATCGAATATTTGGTATTCTTAGTGCATTTACAAAAAATCCTTTGAAGTTCATAACAAAGATCAATGAAACAGGTCATCCAATAATTAAATTTAAGATTGGGCTGAAAACGGGTTTTATTATTAATGAACCTAGTTTGATAGAGTATATTCTGGAAAAGAATTGTAATAATTATCCGAAAACTCTATCCCTGGCAAGTGTGGTGAATGGAGGTCGTTTATTCAAAGAAAAGAAGCAGAAAATACGAAAAAATTTACATTTTTCAAGACCAACAGTAGCAGGTAAAATTAAAAACAGCTATATCCCAATAATTGCTCGAGTAACCAAATCTAAATTAGAAGTATGGTCTCAATATGCAGAAACTAATACTCCATTGAATATGTTTGAAGAAATTACTGATTTGATGATAAAAATCAGTGGAGAAACCTTTCTTGGATTAAATATTGATATATATGCAAAGGAAATTGTGGAAAATATCAACATATTGCGTCATTTCTTAGAAACTAGATTGCTTCAAATAATACCAAGGCCAATTATATTTCCAACTGAAAATAATATTAAGTTTAAGCAGGCTAAAAATCGACTTAATGAAATTCTTGAGGAAATATTAGCAGACCTTGAAGGTACTAGCAAGGAAAATTTTGTAGTAAACAATCTAAAACAGGCAATTAGTAAAGGTGATATTTCACTAGAAGAAGCCAAAGATCACTTATTTACCATGATTATTGGTGGTTATGAAACTACAGCGATGGCAACAACTTGTGCGATTTATCTCTTAGCGAGCTCTAAAAGAGTTAAAGAAAAACTTCAGACAGAAGTTGATGAAATGTTCACTGATGAGATACCAACAGTTCAAAATTTAAAGGATTCATTGTATTTGAATATGGTGTTTTTTGAAGCTTTGAGAATGTATCCACCGGCTTGGCTAATGAATAGAGTGGCTCTGAAGGATGATGTGATAAATCATGTATTAATTCCTGCAAATTCCCTGATAATTGTGTCTCAATATGCAATGCATCATAATCCACTTTATTGGGAAAATCACGCGGATTTTAACCCGGAAAGGTTTGAGAATTACAGTAAGATCAAGTTCGGTTTTAAATATTTTCCATTTGGAGGTGGGATGTACAGTTGTGTTGCTGAACAATTTGCAAAGATTTTGGTTCCAGAAGTAATTGGGTTATTTGTTCGAGAGTTTGATTTTGAGATGCCTGATACCTTTAAATTTGAAATTACTCCTTCAGTTGCCCTTCATCCGGAAAATGGACTTCAGATTTTATTAACAAAGAGGAATCAGAGATGACGATATTATGAGCAATCTCCGTTGAAATCCTTTTTACTCATTCTGATCAAATTTCTTTAAAGCATAACTTTAATTTGATCAATTAAATCTTCAGGACCACCTATGATTGTTTTAATACCTGTTTGTTTAAGTTTATTGACAAATCTGCTATTGATGAATACTTTACCTCTTTTGTCTAATGATCCGACAGATATAATTGTTGTTCCATTATTCTTTATATTCATAATAGTATTATATAAAACATCTTCAGAACCTCCCTCGTAATAATCTGTAATTAAAACCAAGGCTGTATCTTTGGGTTTGGTTATCTCCTTAGATGCTTCTAAAAGTGCTAAATTTATGTAAGTTCCTCCACCTAGATGGGTATTCAATAGTACTTCAAATGGATCATGTACGTATTTGGTCAAATCAATTACCTTAGTATCGAAAGCAAATAGTTTAACATTTACATTGGGTAATCCAACAAATATTGAAGCTAAAATCGTACATTGAACCATTGCATCTGTCATAGAGCCACTTTGATCTACAACTACAATGATATCTGTAGCTGTTGTTTTCTTGGTTGCCTGTAGGTAGTGCATGTTATTAATGAATAATTTATTTGAGTTAGGATCCCAGTTATGTAAATTCTTCCAAATTGTTTTCTTAACATCTAAATTACGTAGTACTTTTTTAGGTGGAATTTCTGGATTTGGAATTTTTCTAATAGATTGGTTAACTTTATTTTTCAATACTTCTGCCAATTGATCTACAAATCGTTTGATTAATACTCTGGCACGATTTAGTATTTCACCATCGATTTGATCTTTTTCATATAATAATTCCTCTACTATCGCCATGGTTGGGTTTATTTTAACTACTAATTCATCATCCTTTAGCAATTCTCTTATTTTCATTTTTTTAATCATCTTAGTTTCCAGGTTTGCCAGTAAATGAGCGATTTCCTCGTTAGATAGTTTAAATCCAGTTGAAGGTCCATGACCCATATTATTTAACCTTTCATTCCATTGTGAGGATGAGTCTCTCCAATTAATCAAATCAGAACTGGATATGGCTTCTCGATAATTTTCAGCAAATAATTCTTGTATCAACTTTAGATCTAAGATAAATATTTTGAGTTTCAAATCCTCAATGATATCGTTAAGTGATGCTAATTTTTGAGGTTTCTTGTTTTTTTCATTTAGTTTATTTTCATTTAATTCACTTTCAACTAATTCATTTTTAGTAGGAATACTTTCTAATTCGCTTTCTTGTTCCTCGAGTTGTTGGATCAATTTATTTTGATCTAAATTCACCTTTGGATATTGTTTAATCAATTCACCAAGAGGTCTGTGTTGATCCAGTAAATCAACCGGTAATTCTGCTTGATTTAGGATATTTCTTTTCTGCTCATGTAAATCACTCCCCTTATTAAATATTGAAAATATATTATTCCAATACAGAAATGCCTTGGCATTATCATTCATATCTATTTTCATCAGCTTTTAGACCTCAAAATCGCGTTGGATCTCTCTTTAAGAACTTCATAGACATTTTTTCCAGAACGATCTTGTGAATAAGTATAGCCGATGTATTGATTTTTATCGCCTAATATCGTGACTGGAGAAATCCACCATCCATTATCAAATTGGATAAAACCAAATATACCTTTTGAATTGGCTAATTTCCATTTTTCATTAAGAGTACCTACTTTATCAAATCTAATGGGGATATCTCCCCAATCAAATTTTGATGTTCCATCTTTGGTTATGTTTTCGATCTTACATAGTACAGGATATTTTAGTAACAATGGATGTCTGTTATATGGGTTTTGTTTGTTGTAGGAAATAGTTTTAGATTCAAATAGTACTGCCAAAGTTTCATAAATGTCAAATGATGTGGTTGTTGTTTTGAATTTTTCCAGTATCAGATAATTTCCACTAATCATTCCTTGTTTTACTTGAATAACTAAATTTTCTTCTAATCCCTTGAATAATTCAGGATGTGTACTATTTAGCAAATCGAGTAATTCATTATTTGATACTTCATTAATAGTGAATTTCTTGGCTTCTATTTGGATTAATCGATTATTACCCTCATGGTCTAGAATTCCATGAAATGTGTATAATGTAAAATAATCATGACTGTATTTTTGAACACCGATGATTTTTAATTTGCAATCTTTAATTGATTGAACATTCTCTTTTGGTAATTGCATAGTTAACAGATATGATCTAAGCCATAATCCTAGCCATCTCTTGGCAGGGAATTCATCTTGACTGGTGATTGGGATTTCTGTAGTTATTTCCTCAATAAATCCTCTAAGAATCACGTTTAATCTCATAAGCTCGGGTATATTTTCAAGAGTATCCATTACTTGTTCAAAACTCTCTAATACATCCATATTTATTTCTGTAAATCCCATTATTGCTAGGTCGATCAACCAACTTTTGATAGATTCTAGGAAATTTTCATGGTCTTCTGTATTAGAAGTGTAATTTATTTCTTTTGCATTATCAATAAGGGATACTTGATTTTCCATCAATTTATTCAATTCATCAAATAAGCTGTCATATGCAGAACCATCAATTGAAGCCATTACAATTGCTAGTAAATCAAAGTTAGAGCTGGTAAGTTGATTGTTGTTCAAACCAGTTATTGCTTCAGAAATCAATGTATTTAATGGACTGGTAGAAAATGCAATATTTATTTCTTTTAGTGTTTCAATTCCTTTACTGTTTAATTTGGAAAATCCATTACTAAATACCTGTATCAATTGATGTTGAATTTCAAATACCTGATCTAATTTAACATCATTGGAAAATATCATGGGGTTATTAATATGGTCATTTTCTTTGAGTGTAATTTTTGCCGTCATACAATCACCTTAATTAGATATGAACCATTCCATTTCAGGAATGGATTCAATGGTAGCTTCCATTTGTAAATATTTTAAATAATGTTGAAATCGAGCAAATACTTCTGGATATCTCGCTTTTGTATCTCCCTGTTTATTTGTAGTAGAAGCTAATGTATCAAATTTTTCATCTTCTTCACTTCTAAGATTTGCTTGACTTATAAGTGCAGAAAGATGTGAGCAAACATATTGAGTATCTAATCCTCCACATTTTCGATTATTATTTGTATGACAACTAAATGTATTATTATTGTTATCAATTACACAAACGTATACTCTCCGAATGTCAGATCCACTTGAAACTACTCCTTGAAGTCTATTATTTCTAATTTCTAGAAATGGTACTTTTTTAATATTCCTTTTTTTTATCTCGTAATTAATTTTTTTTATTAAGTAATCATTGTTAGGGCTGTCCATATTTATTTCCTCTTTAATTTTAATAAATGTTCCATAGTAATTGGATACTGTGTTATTAATTTTTGTATTCTATTTTGATGGATTTCAATGGGATTAACCACTGAATTTGATAATTTACTCTTTAATTCTGGATGTCTTTGTATCAATAATTCTTGATATGCATGTAGAGTGCTATTATTCTGATTGATTAATAATCCCAAGGGATGAGTTATTTCTCCTTCTTGATGAATATGTATGGTCTTGGTATTTTTGCCTTTATCAATTGTTTTTTGTTTTTTAAGATTCTCCAAGGTACTGAAATCTAACCAAGAATCAACTGATAACCCAAGATAATTTGCCCAATAATTTGTTGTAGTTGGATGACTTTGAATCAAACTTGTTAATTGATTAGTTTCAGAGATTGGGATATCTGCTTCTAATTCTTCAGTATCTAATGGATTGTTGGTAGTGATAGCATCTTGTTCATAAATTGAGGTATTATACCATACTTTCATCTGTTGGATGTCTTGAGTAGCATAGTATTTAGTTATCTCCTTTATAAGTTTATCAAATAAATCACTATCAATATCTCTCAGCATGGTGATTAGTTGAGGAATCCATTGAATTATGAATTCATCATTTATTGTTCTAAAACATCTATCTAATAATTCTGCTATGAGTAGGATCAAGTTTGGTGAGAAGATCGAACTGATGAATAATCCTTTGAATACTTCTGGCATGTTGTTAATTGTTAATGGATTATTAATAATATATTTAATTTGTAATCTAAATTCATCCTCAATCCCTGGAGTTAGGATGTTCATTGCTGCAATAACAATAGTTCTTTTAACAGTACTTAACTTTAATGAATAAATTGTTTGTAATGAAATTCTCAGCTCATTTCTATTTGCACCTTGTGATATGGCAATATTCTCAAATTTGAATATAAATGAAAGCATTCCTGCTAAATTTTCATATTGAATGGTATCATCCAAAAATGCACGAGAAAGCTCTTTTGAAAATGATTGATAACCATTTAAGATATATCTACTAAACCAATCAGGAATACCTGATACCTGAGCTCGGAAATAGTTGATCAGATCCAATGAGATTTTATATATTTTCAGTGTATCCTCAAATCTAAGATCTGTAATAATGGTAGAGAGTAAATTACCCAGATTATTCAGAAGCTTGGAATTTTGAGAATCAAACGTATAGACATCAACTATACATTCAAGAATTTTAATTACTGAAGGATTGATACGAGATTTTCGTATTATTCTTTTTCTAAATACATCTTCTATAGTCATTCCCTCGGCAGCAAGAATGATAATACTATTTTGATTTTTACCAATGTTAATATCCCATGATTCTTGTTTGTTTACGTTACCCAGTTTTTTTTCTCCCATAATCGGACGTACATCCACCTGTAGGTAATGAAGTAACCATAATAAATCAGAAGCAATTCTAAATTCCGGATTTTTATTAAAATCCATAAGTGCTCGAAATATCTTTTTATTGTTAACATCCATATTCAAAAGGGATAATCTATCTATAACATCTTTAACCAGTGGTGGCAATGCAAGATATCCAACTTTACCTAATTTATCTCTTCTAAAGTAATCCTCACAAATTACTTGAATTGATTTTGAATTAGATTCTCCCTTATCCAAACAGGTAATAACTGCCTCAACAAAATCATACTGAGATACTAATGGTTTTTCTCTAATATCCTTGAGTAAGTATGCAATCTTTACTATTGCAATACTATCTGCAGTACTCACTTGATATCCGAATTTTCTTGCATTTTTTACTATATCTGCAGACCATGCAATAAGTTTATCTTCCTGTATCTTTGCTTGTTGTTCTATGCTTATTACTCTACTTGTTTTTTTATTTTTATGAAACATAGTCCATAAATTAGCCATTTCACTGACAAATCCCGGCATTTGTTGTTGGATGGCTTCAATCTCATTGAATGAAGATTGAGCAATTCCATAATGCCATCTAGTATCACTATCCTCTTGTATTTCTAGTTCTATACCCGTAAGACCAAATGATTCACTTATTGCAATTCCATGGGATGCACCACATATATATACCGTTTCTGTAGGGTCGATTGATTCATCGCGTAGGTAAGCCCTCATTCGAGTCCACATAAAACCGTCTCTATAAGTTAGCTGTTCATTCCAGCCCTCATTAGTACCTAGCCGTCTGAATATACTACCAATTAAAGTCATTAATTGTTGATACTTATCAAATTCCAGAGATAATAGTGTAGGTTCTAGTATTTCTAATATCCATTCAGAAAAGCTATGCATCTTAGAAACATCAAGTAAAGTATCAATAAATACCTGTTTTGTTGGCTGATCTTTGCCAACGCTAATTTTGAATAATCCATCGTTTTCCTTGGATGTATCCTGATTTTCTTCTATATCTGGATTATATTTTAAATCCCATCGAATGCCGGAATCGCATGTATGATCTACAAATACTACTGGTATTTTGTTTTCAATACCATATTTAATTGCCTGATATTCTGCTGATGTTTCTGCTAATGGAAATATAACACTAACAGGGAGTTTATCCGGAGGATAAAATTTTGATTTAATTCCAATTCCCTGTAGTGATACTGGAAGTTCACACTTCATCAGATCATCCACGAGATGGTTTAAATCTTCTGGTCCCTCTACAAATATACATTTTGGTTTGTTTGTTCTTAGATATTCCATTGTGTGTATGGCTGAAGCAGTAGAATAATGTAAAATAGGTATTATCGGTAATTCCAATGATTGGAGATGAACTACGTCTTGAGTACCGGTTTTAAGAATTTCATACACATTATCTTCTCCCTCTAATTCCTCTATTACATTAGTTAAAACATCTACTACTGATGTGTCTGAGGAGAACTCGAATTTACCAAAACCTATTTCAGAAGTATTTACCAGTCTAATCACCTTATAATTTAAATCCAGCCATTATTTTTTCTCCCTCTCCAAAAAACACTTCCCAGTCTTTGTTATTCTTAGATTTAGCCTCTACAAATGAATGCCAGAATCTATTCATAGTCGCTAGGTCTTCTGGCAGCCTTCTTGTAAGGGAACCAATTAATGATTGAGCCAACGCACTTTCATGATTAGTTGATGGAAAGAAATTATTCTGAAGCAATGCATCTTCGAGTATTCCGATCTGTTCGGCAGTAGATAATGCAGATTCTAATTTTTCACCCTCTGATTTTGCTGCATCATTGGTCTCTCGTAGTCCTTTGAATGTTTCAATTAGTATTGATAATAACGTAGGAGGTATTTCTTGAGACATATTCTTTCTATCCAACAACTCTTTGACTCTGAATTGAATGATTTCCTTCTCTGTCTTAACGTTATTTACGATTGGAATTGTAACAAAATTAAATCTACGTTTCAATGCAGAAGATAAATCATTTACCCCTTTATCTCTACTATTTGCAGTGGCAATGATGTTGAAACCTTCTTTGGCAAAGGCTACATTATTTGCAGTTAATTCAGGAATGGAAATATATTTTTCGGATAGAATAGAGATAAGTGAGTCCTGGACATCAGAAGTGCATCTGGTCAATTCTTCAAATCTACCAATAATTCCATTATTCATAGCCACCATAATTGGAGATGGTATCAAATTGTCTCGCGATTGACCATTGGCAATTACTGATGCAATATTCCATGAATATTTAATTTGATCCTCTGTTGTTGCTGCAGTTCCCTGGACTACCAATGTTGAATTATTACAAATTCCAGCTGCTAATAATTCCGCAAGCCATGATTTGCCAGTACCAGGATCACCAATGAGTAGCAATCCTCTATCACTTGCAAGAGTTACAATTGCCCTCTCTACCAATTTGACATCACCAAAGAACTTAGTTTTGATATCTCTATCCAATTTATCTTGTTTAGTTGATCCTAGAATAAATGTTCGTAATGCCTTGGGCGATAAGTACCATTGGAATGGTTTCTCATCTGTATAACTTCTGGCAAGGTATTCCAATTCTTCTCTGTAATTCTGTTCTACTGGTAATCGTAAGATACTATTGGAATTTCCATTTTCAGATTTTTTTGATAATTTTGTTGTATCTGATTTTTTTGTTGTTGCTTTTTTTGTTGATTTTGGCTTATTTGTTGATTTTGTTGTTATATCTTTTACCACGGTTAATCCTGATCCACTTAAATTTAATTATTTTTTATATTTATTTCTACTTATAAAAATTAATGAAGCAATTTCAGCATAATTTCGACTTTATGAACATAAAAATAAAGAATATTGTCTTAGATATACATACATCCGGATATTTTGAGATTTAAATTAAAGTTTAAATAATTTGTGTTAATTCTTAATATTAAACAATGTTGAATTGCTATTTATGAAATTCTTGTGATTGATCGCATTCTTTTCATAATGATTCAGAAATATTGTAAAATAGTTTATGCATCTAAATTTTCAGGAGGTGTTTGTGCTTTTCCTACTGTTCGATTCATTCTTCTACGATACACTGTAACTCCAACGGCCATTGTTAGAAAACTTAAGCTGATAATTACAATTACTAGTGAGTCTTCATCTGGGTCTGTTAGAGGTGCAGTTGGTAAAAATGAATTAGAATTTGGATTAGAATCACTGGAATTAGATGAATTAGAATTACTATTTGAATTACTCCTCGGATCACTACTTGGGGTTCCATTATTCGGTGGTGATACCATAAAATTGAATACTATTGAAGAAAAGACAATTCCAGTAAATGTTTCTGCATCGATAATAATTTGGTATGTACCTAATTGAGAAAATGTTAGATTAAAATGTAATAGAGCATGATTATCAAGCTTTACCGACGAAAGAACCTCAAGTTGGGTTTGCAATTCGCAAACCCTATACGGTGAATGTAGCAAAGAAGAAGAGATGAAGGAAACCTGGTCAAAAATGGAACTGGAAAACAACTGAAAAGGAAATCTAAGAAGAAGAGAGGGTCTAAATCAGCTAGAAAAAATGGAAGAGCATTTCAATTTGGTCACACATTGAATTTCTTGGAAATAGATAGGTTACAATCAACTCCTAATGGGGTTGATATACCGAGTAAAGATGAAATTGGCAGAATGCTATGGATATCAAAGATGATATTTTGAGATAAAAGCATTGTTTCCAACCGCGTAGAGAGCGTTAACTGTGAATTCAAACTAACTTTCCCGAATAGAGGTATGTAAAATGAAAATCATATTATGAATCGGATAAAAAGATTGATTCAACTGAAAAACCTGAGTACAGTAGCATCATCCTCACGAATGAAGCTACCAGTCTCTGCTAGGTTGGGATTTAATAATTTGATGAATTTTTTGGAACCGAATATTGAAAATATTGTGTTTAGAAAGGAGGATATTGTGTTTTAGGAAATAACCAAGAAAATAGAAATATCCCAAAATAACGTATAAAATTTATTTAGATATCTACACAACCCTTCATTTCCTACCTATTAAGACAATTTATCTCTATAACTAAATAAAATATTAAACCAAAATTTTTAAAACAAAAAATTAATCATAAACTGGTAGATCAAGAACAAGTCCGAGAGTGTTTTCAAAACAATAAGTTTTTCATTAGACTGTATGACAATATGGAGTGATTTGATATTCATTGATTTTAAAAATGATCATTCAATTATCCTTTTTTCTGATGAATGTAATCCGCTTCTTAATGATATTAGTTTTGCATGAATATCTCATGATCAAAAGTGATGTCATACATTGATATTATCCTTTCAAAATCTTTTTGAAATAATTTAATTTCGAATATAAACTCTACTTTCCAAAATGGATGTCTATAATCTAATGTTAAATTTGGTTCATGATAATACTTATATTTTAGGGGTATTATAGGTATAATAGTATTGTCAATAGTTAAAAATACTAACATAACTAATTCTTTTTCATTCCCTTGAAATTCCTTATACGTCACTGAACTCGAATAATTTGGATTACTTGGTAGTATTTCGCCTCCTTCCTTGAGAATAATCAAGTTCTGGATTTGTAAATTAAATATATATCGCTACTTTTTGTAGATTCTAAGTGGTAAATTAAATATTATCAAATATGTAATGTCCTAAGATTTAAATAAAAAAATATAAAACAAAATCTATACGGATGAGTCAAAATATTAGGAATTATAAATATTATCCATTTATTTCAAAAGAAAAAACAGATGTAAGGATAAAATATGAAATGGATAAATTTGTTATTAGAATTGATAAAAAATATAATGGTAGTATATTTATAAAAGCATTAAGTATAATTTGTTCCATTATTATAATAATTGTTTTATTCCTCAATTATAATAAAATCCCTGCTAATAGTATTATAGGAGGAAATAGATATTTTTTCTTTGCAATTTTATTGTTAATATTTCAAGGTTATACCTTTAACAAAATTCAGAAGAAGTCAATTCAAAAAGCCCTTAATCAAGCTATACCATTATGGACTACCACATATCATATATAGGAAACTTCTGACCAAGATATTGCTACCCTTTTTTCAGATGATAACAAACCTCATTCAGCGGATAATAAAATCATTAAAGTAGGTAGTTTATTATTAAGCAATGAATTGGAAGATATTTACTCATATGGAAACTTGTTAAGCAAAATTAATCCAACAGATATTGAGCGAACATCTAAAATAAATTTTTATCAAATTACTCATTCATATATCCCAGATATTCCTGTTGGAATAACTGAAAATAAAGAAATAATCCCACTAATTTCACCAGAATATTTTAATTTACAATGGAGTAATAAAAGGCAAATTCAAGTAACTTCTTTCTTTTTTGATTTATATAATAAATATCCTACATTATTTGAATTATTTGGCAACCTTTCTATTAAAGAGGCAATAGAGGAAAATATTATACATTTGAGAACTGGAAATTCTATACTAAGGTTTTGCGTTGCATATAAACTACATTTTGGATACATTGAATACTCTATAAAATTTATTAAAAGCAAATTAAAAAAAACAAATATAAAAAATTATTTTGATGATATCTACATCTTTCATTCATGGTACTTGTTTTCATCCTCCACATAGAAAAATAAATTCATCTGAAGTTGTTAATTTTGATACTTTCAATTATAAAGTAGGTAAGAAAAATGAATTGTTTATAAGGGGGGAAAATGTTACAACAAATACTAAATTATGAGAGTATAAATAACCCTTAACTATAAATGTTTATTTATGGGAGGAGAATTTCATGAGAGGGTAATTTAGTTTTAAGTATCAAAGATATCCCTCTGCATACTCTTTATTCTGCGATTGAACATCAAATAAAATTTAAATTTCTTAAATTTGAGAGTATTATTTTAATTAGGTGGATTATCTCGTGAATTACTCTGTCATAGTTATCCAATTTTCAATATCTTATAATTTTGGCAGATTATCTTGTAATTCCGGATGTTTCTCAAAATATTCATCTCTCAGGATTTGTAACCTCAGTAAATCACTAACTTTTCCATTGATAAAAATGGATTCTCGCACTCTTGAAGTAATTGTATAGCCTGATTTTTGTGCTAATTTCCAAGATCCTTCGTTATCTTCCCACGTACGCCACATAATCATTCGCATTCCTAATCTATAAAAAAGAAATTCCAATAGGATTTCATGAGCTTCGTAACCATATCCCTTTCCCCAGTAGTTCTCATCTATTAGTATTCCAATTTCTGCAGATATACGCGGTTGATAAGATGTATAACTTATCTGTCCTACGTATTCATTTGTTTCTTTTTCAATAATAGTAAATGCAGCAAATTTATGATCAATGGTAAATTCTTTTTTGTTAAATGCTTTTTCTAATTCTTCATAGGTAAAAACAGGAGGTAAATTCCTTGCTATACCTTGTCCATCTGTGTTATTTCTAATTAATAATTGGTGTTGCAGATCTTCTTTTTGTAATCCTCTTAGGATAATTCGTTTTCCTTCAAGTGGCATGTGTATTCCTCCATTCTGGTCTTAATATATCATAACAGTGGGTGTTTCTTAATTTTCCTCCTCTATAAAATTCATGTTTAATTACCCCTGTAGACTTAAATCCTAGATATTCGGCGAATTTCATAGCATTGGTTTCATCTTCATCGATAAATACTGCAATATTATGAGTAACAAGAGTATTAAATATTTCATCAATCATAAATGGAGTAACTTCTTTAGCATAGCCTTGATTTCTATATTTTGGATATATTAATAGATTAAGAATAATTGAGAAAGGATCCCAACTATAATCATAGGTTATATGTCCGATTATTTCATTTTCCTTTTTGGTGAATATACCAAATGAACGGTATTTCGATGAATTATCCCAAATTTTGAATATATCAAGTATATCATTTTTATTATAAATAACCGTGTATGGGTGATTTCCCTCTGGTATCATTGTATTTCGATCGATGGTAATGTATCTAAGCTCTGGAGAATTCCAGTATTCCAATAATTTTGGTATCTGTTCTTCTGCTAGGCGATTTAGATACAATCTATTCGTTTCTAATGAGTACATTTCCATTTTTCATCTCCATTCTGTCTGAAATAGATATAATATGAACAATAAGTAATTATTATTTAATTTGTTGGTCTTACAACGAAAATATACTAATTAACATTGTGAATGATTTATTTATATTTTTATAATTTCGGGGTTTGACTTATTAAAAGTCAATTATATTTGAATTAATTTCTCTTTTTCTTAGTGATAAAAGGTACTGCAATCATGATTGTAAGTCCAAACCAGGGATTGTAAGATAATGAAAATCCATTTGCATTACTATCAGATGAGCTCGAATTTGAAGGGTTATTAGTTATTAAATATGCTTCTTCAATATAATTTTCACCATTATCGGTTACATCTGCGTAAAAATCTAATAATAATCCTTTTTGTGCGTCGTATGTGATACTTACAGATGCAGAGTAGCTTATATAATTTTCAGTATATGTGACTGTACAAGTTTGAGCATTACATGAAATCGATGCTCCTTCGAAATATGCAATTAATATATCTTCAAAATTCCAAGAAGATGAATCATCAAAATTAATTTGAACGGGAAGTAGTGGGAATTCAGGACCATCAGTTAAGTAGGTATCTCCTTCTGAATCAGTTACTTTGAATAATCCTTGCACACTGTTAAAATCATTATCAACAGGACTATTTGTCATAATTTCAATCTTATATTGATAGTCTTCAGTACCTGTACTATTCGTTCTTGTAATATTCCACTCAAATATTTGGTTTTGAGTAAATCCATTGTAATAAATCATGGATACTGGATTTACTTGAGGTCCTCTAAATTGATCTAAATCTGTAGTTAATACAGCTTCTGCGATGTATGAATTATTATCCATGGTAACGGATTCATAATAATCAACCAATGCTCCAAATTCGATGTTATATACAACCGTGGTTGTCGATTGGAAGTTAGGATATGTTTCAGTTGTCTCAACAGTACATTCAATAGAATTACAATTAATTGTTGAATTATCAAAAAAATAATTTACAACTTCCTCAAAATACATGACTGATGAATCTGAAAAGGTGATTTCTAATGGTAATAAAGGAAATTCTGGTCCATCTGAGAGGTAAGTATCTCCTTCTGTGTCATTGACAAGGAATAAACCTTGAGTTGTACTTACATCATTATCAACCGGACTATCCTCTAAAATTTCGATAATATAGTAAGAATATTCCAAAAAGGTATCGTTGTATCTTACAATTTCCCAATTAAGTTGGTCTCCTGCTGAGAATCCTGAATAATAACTAAGGGAAGTCATTGTTACATCTAACCCTATATGAGCATTATTGGACATCTCTCCAACTCCATTAACAAGTTGATTTGAAGTCAAACTGCTAATCAATAATAAAATGAATACTAAAAATAGCTTTTTCATTAAATTATAATGTGAAATAAGCTATTTAAATGTAATGAGACTCCTAAACATAAGTGTGCCTAATTGAGTAAAAATTCCTTAAATAAGGTAAAATAATAAATTATTTATATTTAAACTATTGATATAATTTACAAAATCCAGCAAGTTACTTGGAAAATTTAAATTGATAAATTCTAGTTTTCTTGATTATTCAGTTACTTTGGTGAATTTTCCATTGTATATTTTCCCTTGAATTATATTTTTCTTAATCATCAGCTCAATGATTTTAATTAAATTATTAACCTCTACATTTAATTCAATAGCAAATTTGCTGATTATGAATGTATCAGTTGTGGTTACTTTTTCAAGTATTCTAGATTTTTTTGATTTGCCATTATAAGTGGTATAAGTATGCTGTCTATATTGATTCCCCTGAACTGCTTGATATCCCCCATGATCATAATATCTTCTTTTATCATTATCTGATAGAATTGAATATGCTTCATTTATTTCCTTGAATTTTTCCTCTGCAACTAGTTTATCTGTGTTTTGGTTTTTATCCGGGTGATACTTCATGGCTAATTTTCGATATGATTTTTTGATTTCGGTTTGGGTGGCCTTTCTCTCTACACCCAATACTTTGTATAGATCTTTTGATAGACTAACTATATTCACCTGACGTTAAAGTAATTTACTGTTAAATTAATAATAAATATTGTTATAGTTCCGATGAAGTTTGAGTTTATTGGTTGCAGATGATAACTTGAAATTTGTTCAACTCTTATCAACTAAGATTAAGTAGATATTTCATGAAACTTTACCTGCTTATTTGTGAAATCTTACAGAAAATTATTTTAGAATTGCATATTTTTATTTATTAAATAAATTTGCAGGATATGATTTTTCTGAGATTGGTTGGATTAATGTGTCAAAATCTAACCCCACACTTTCAGCACTTCTGCGAAGTGTATTTATTTGCCCTGTTGAATAAGGAATACCTTGTGTTTTTGAATACTGAAATGCCTGGTTTGCGCGAACGCCAGACCAACGCGATGCCGGACCAAAATATTGTTCATAATCTTCCATTAGTTGAGAAACTCGATCTTTAGCTTGTATATTATTGTAATGAAAATCAATCGCTTGAGCTTGAAATGATAGAGATATTCTTCTGTAATCTCCTTCTCCTTTGAATGGTATTTTATGAATTGGTCCACCTCCTAGTGATTGATCTACCTCGAGAATTCGTAACATCATATCTCCCTTATATCCTGAATGAGTAGAACCGAGTGGAAATACTGTACCTTTGATTTTATCTAGTTCCTCCATTGAATCGACAAAATCTTTGGGATTTAAGGTGGATTTGTAATTTTCATCAGCGATGTATTCTGGTATTGACATCATCTCATTTGCCTTGAGGTGTTTCAAACAATAGCTTACAGCCATCTTGGTAAAAGCCATATCAAGAGTTAAAATACCATCTGAATGAGGAATAGATATTGCCAGTGGGTTAGTACCTGTTCGTAATTCAGTACCTGCACCTATGGTATAATCAATTCTATCATCATCATCACCTATTGGTTTAACACAAGCAACGGTTGTACAACTCACTTCTCCTTTCAAATCACCATCTTCTGCTATTCTTTCACTCCATACACCTGCTGCACCGTAGTGATTTGTATTGTTGACGATTACCTTAGCTATACCATATTTTCTGGCCATTGATTTGACCAAATCTACTGCAATTTCGGAAGTAATATGACCTGGTGCTCCATTGCCATCAATAACTGCAAGTGTTGGATATTTCTGAGGTAAGATTATTGGTTTTGCAGTAGGTATTACTGTTTCTGTTATACCTGATCGTTTAACTGCTTCTTCCAATCCTGTTCCACCTGCAGTGCCATGAGAGAAAATACCTCTTGCATCTGCCCATAACAATGCTTTCGCAGTTGCATCTGCATAGGAATCTGAATAATTTGCCTTTTTTATAACTTCAAGTGAAAATTGATAAACGTCATTATAACTAAAATGAAGTCTTTTATCTCTGCTTTGAATTATTTTTATTTCTTTGACCATGATTATATTTTAACCTACTTGAGAGATTATAAATGAATATATGTTAGATAATCAATTAAAATTTAATTATCGTTATTTTCTACTCGTTTGATCAAATGAAAAAGTTGGTATTATACTTAAAAATCCATGGCATGATCTAATCTAACGATATATTTTGAAACATTTTTGTAGGTTGCTCGAATTAGCTCTCCAATTTCATCTAATTTCTTACCACCAATTGACATTAATTGATCTAACATTTTTAGACTGGCTAGTATGTTTTGCTTTGTTTGATCATCATGTATTTCGTCTTTTAATGAATCTAACAGCAATTGTGCTGCTTTCTTCGTTTTCATAGTACCATTTTGTACTCGTTGAATAATTGGTAGATATCCGCTATTGTTATCAGTATTGTAAGTAGAAATGCCTTTTTGAGCAACTACGATATCTATTTCTTCTTCTAATTCATTTAGGAATGATATCTTTGCATTTAGTAAATTATCATAATCATCTAATTTGTTTGATATAACATTATTTACAGAACTAAGGATTGATTTTACCCTCTCTCGTTTCGTTGATTTTTCTGCAATTCCAGTGAAGATCCAAGAATTCATCAGGGAGAATTCCATATACGAATGCTCATCACCAATCATTTCATTCTCTATTTTCTCATGTGTAAATCCTAATTCTTGCATGTGTGGTATTACTGCACCTACAAAACCAGCTATTAAGTGAGGATCAGTTGCATACTGATCATAGTTTCTATAAAGTGGACAAATACCATATGGAGAAATAACTAGGATTTGTTTTAACATATAACTCAATAGTTGTTTTTTTAAATATAAATTATTCACCCTTTTTAATGGAATTGATATTTTATCTTAAGAGAAATATATTCATTTAATCAAAAATCAAATTATTGTTATTAATTATGTTTACTTGTATCTAAGGTTAATGAATA
>JAOUKW010000297.1 GCA_029882335.1 Candidatus Heimdallarchaeota archaeon
TGATGATGGGTTTCAATCCTATAACTAGGTTTTTCTGCATTGTTACTTAATAAAATTTTTTAATTTAGATATAACGATTTCTTACGAGTTTCAATCCTATAACTAGGTTTTTCTGCATTGTTACTTTTCTCCAACGTATGATAGATGAGGATTTTATAGAGTAGTTTCAATCCTATAACTAGGTTTTTCTGCATTGTTACAGTAAAAGTGTGGTTATGCCCAAATGGGTGTAACTTTGAGTTTCAATCCTATAACTAGGTTTTTCTGCATTGTTACCGTTATCTTTTTTCCATCTTCAGACCTCCTAACATGGTTATAAAATTTCGAAGTGGCGGTGGAAGCGACTTGGCAAATGCCGTTCTCGAAACTGAAATCACCAAATATTCGAAAAGAATTTTTACCACCTTCATTACACCCCTATTCCTGATAATAACTTCGAATAGAGAGTTTCTATCACTTCAAACTTCTGTTCACAATTAAAACCATGATAAAAACATTTAATCAAATGATTTTTCTTACTTAGTTTGGGAAATTCTTTGTAATCAAAATTTATTTGATTGTTTTTATGTATAATATTTAAATTAAACATATAATTAACCAAATAGAAATATTTTACATTATTATATTCTAATAAGAGTAAATTGCAATCTATGATGGAGATTGTATCCATATATTTAGATTTTTCACATATTGAATCCCCATCACTCATCTCAATCACTCTAATAATGCAATCATCTCTAAAATATTGAGTTTATTTATTACTTATAAATATTATTTCATTAGAATGATATCTGCATAATACAAATAAAACACACGTAATCATAAATAATTCATCTTTTGATTTTAATTATATAAACACTTGATTAAATTTTCACCAAATTTGATGTTTTATTGTAAGAAATAGTTTGATCATTTACAGACCACTACTTTTTGGGAACATATTCAACTATGTGTGATTTAATACCCACAATTCAGTGTTTTCATGTTTTCTCCAATCTTTTCGTCGTGTTTTCTTAGACGCCGGTGATGCTTGTTGTTTAAATAAATTTTCTTGTATAAATCGATTATTGTTTTTCAATTCCTCATTAATAGGGTGTTTCTGATTAGATCCTGTAATTTCTGCAAAGTTTGAAAACAATAATACCAGTTTCCCCTTTTCTTTCAGATATATTTTAGCATCTTTGAAGAAACGCGTAAATAATCCATCTTCATAGTAAATTGCCTGATCTATTCCATTAATTAATTTTCGCTCAGTTTTTAACCAAGGTGGATTAAAAACGATGAGGTCAAATTTTTTATGTTTATTATAAACATCCTCTACAAATAAATCACCTAATTTCAGAGTAAGATTATCAGTAAATTCTAACCTTTTGCTATCCAGATCAGTACCAATAATTGCATTCTTATTAGTATCAGTGCCAAGTACGTTTAAAAACCCATGTTGAATTAAAGAGAAGGAAATTACTCCACTCCCCACACCAATATCTATGGCATGTTCTTTACTACCAGAATAAGTTTTTATCCAATTACTGAATAGATTGAGATGAGAAAATCTAGTGGGAAAATAAACATCATAATACGGATGGATCTTTAAATTTAATGTTTTTATTTCTAAACCTTTGATATACCATTGCCATGAGCTATTGAGACCTTGTATATCTGGAAAAGAAATAAAAAAATCATATGTATTTGGATATAAAATTTTTAACCATCCAATACTTGGCGATTTTTTAACTCTTAGTTGATGATCAACAACTTCAAGTAAAATCTTCTGAGAGGCTTGTCTATATAATTTACGATACTCTCGTTGTTGTTGATAATCATTTAGCCTGTACTCCTTTTTAAGATATTTTTTAAGTTGATGCAATAATTTTAAGCCTTCATTATAGAAGTCCTCTACTAAAACATAATTTCCTGAAATTAATTCACCAATGATCTCTTGAACATTGCTTTTAAGAGTATAGCTTATTATTTTTATCTCTGAAACGATAATATTAGGCCTGTTTGGTCTTAATTTGCTTATATCCATTGGCAATTGATCTATCCTAGTGATCTGTTCTATATTAGATACGATATTTTAGTATGTTTATCTACCATCATATAAACAAAGAAAATTATTAGTTATAATTTTATCATTATTGGCGTTATGTAAGAAATATCAATAGGATAAGGGATATAAATTGTTTAGCTTCTGATTAAATCGATACTTTTGTTTTGGATAAACAGTTTTTTAATTAATAAAATAAGTATTTAAATATGAAGAACAACAAAGCAGCGAAAACCAAAGTTGAAAATGGAAATGCTGTAGTAGGTCTTCCTCAATTCATTAACAAAACAAAGTTAGAATTGAATAATAATTCCATAAATCAACCAGAGGGTATGAATATTAAAAACGAAATAACAGAAGAATTACAAGAATCATCACAGAACGAAGAATTATTGAAAAACGTAGAGAATAAGATAACATTTACTGATTTAAATCTTAATGAAGACATTATTAAAGCACTTTCAAATCAAGGGTACACCTATCCAACACCTATTCAAATCAAAGCAATACCAATCGCTTTAGAAGGAAAAGATATACTGGCAACTGCAGAAACCGGATCAGGAAAGACTGCTGCTTTTTCACTTCCAATTATTCAAAGATTATCAATGCAAAAACCAAATAAGAGCAATATTCCAAAAGCTTTAATTCTCTCACCAACGCGAGAGTTAACCAGTCAAATTGCAAATAGTATTAAAAATTACTCTAAATTCACTAAAATTAAACAAGTCACAATATATGGTGGTGTTTCTCAAAAAAATCAAGTTAATGAATTGAGACAAAATCCTGAAATTGTTGTAGCCACACCAGGTAGATTACTTGATTTAATAGCTCAAAAATACATTAAAATCAACCAAATACAAACATTTGTACTTGATGAAGCAGATAAGATGCTTGACATGGGATTCATTAATGATATCAAAAAAATCATATTAATGTTACCAACTAATTGTCAGATAATGATGTTTTCGGCCACTATCCCACCTCAAATCAAAGAATTATCGGATAACATTTTAAACAAACCCACATTGATATCAGTCGATAATCCAACAATGGAAGTCAAAACTATCACAAGTTCTGTATTTTTTGTGGAAAAACCAGATAAATTTAAATTATTACTTCATTTAATTAGAACAGAGGAAATAGATAAGGCAATAGTATTCTCTAGAACCAAGCATAACGCAAATAACATAGCCAAAAAATTACAATCAAGAAGAATTTATAATGATGTAATACATGGAAATAAATCACAAAATGCCAGAGAAAAAGCACTTGCAAAGTTCAAATCAGGAGAAATATCTGTACTAATAGCCACAGATATTGCTGCACGAGGAATAGATGTAACTGATATTACACATGTTATTAATTATGACATGTCAAGTGAGGCAGAAACATATCTGCACAGAATTGGAAGGACCGCAAGAGCAGGTAAAGATGGTATTGCATATAATTTCTGTGACGAAGTGGAACGTAATTATCTAAAAGACATAGAAAAATTAATTCAAAAGCATTTGATAAGAGTTACCGATCATCCCTATGTTAGTAATCACTCACCACCAGAAATGACAAATCTTGTAGCAAAACACACATCTAGAAACTCTTATAATAAGAAAAAACGTTCTAAAAGAACAAAATCAATGGTACAACAATATTAATCTAAATTAAAATTAATTATAAGATCGTCATTTGTCAAGAGTACTTGATATTAATTCAACAAATTTTATTAAATTACAAATGCATATGCTATCATAAGATTTGATATGTTAGCTTATTTTATTATTAAGTAGAAGAAATTCAAGAATAGACTGAATTTTATAAATATACACCAATTGATGAAATAAATGAGTTTGATACATATTTGAGCTCTTTCCAAATTATTGTCAAACATAGGAATTTCATATCAGATGTTCTAAATCTACTTGGTTAATAATTATTATAGCCTCTCAACCCGTTCTATTTTATCCCATTTTATTTAATTGGGTTAAGGGATCTTCAAAGTAATAGTTACGATCGGTATTGAACCTTCCATCTTCCAAGAAATTACCATTATAAAATCTATATCGCATGGATTTTTCAAATACCAATTCAAATGTTTGTACTGTATTTACTGTTGAATTCTCCCACATAAAGTTGTAGATTTGTTGATAATGAATATTATTGGTGGTTACAAACAGAAGATATTCATCTTTACTGAAAATCATATATCCATAGAAAGGAAATTTTTGTGTAGATATGAATTCTTGAATAGCTTCTTTTGTTATTTTACCTGTTGAATTTATTTTTCCTATAATAATCCGGAATGTATTAAAATCAAATTCAGTAGGATTAAAACGCAACACTGCATGTCTAATGTATTTTGCCTTAATATTTGATACATGACGAGATATAGTTGATTTATCACGATCGTAATAGGTTGAAAGATCAGAAATCGATATATTCCCATTGATTGTCAATTCCCGTATTATTTTCGCATGGAGAGGTGATAGCTTCATGTTCATTGGTTTCATTGTTTCTACTTTATTTACTATCAGTCCATTTTCTTTTTCTTCCAAATAATTATTCCAGAAGAATTCAAACATGCTTAAATTCTCAGTCTCTCTTTTATTTATAATATTCCAGTAATTTTTTAAATTTTTCCAATAAAATAAATTGGGATGGATGTTTATGTACTCATCAGTACTTATAATAAATTTAGTAGATATCTGATATTTTTCACAGATTGTTTCATATAAATCAAGCATCTCTTTATGTAATATTGGAGGAAATACAAATTGTGCATATAGTCCAAATGAATTGTTAATAAAACGTGAACGATATGTAGTATAAGGATGAATATCACAAAACAGTTCCAATTTCTTTAAAACATCCTTTTGTATATTACCAAAAATTACATGATGTCTAATTAATCCTAAATTATTTGTATTAATATAAGCAGATACATGTGTTTTTACTCGGTTACCTAAAATAGGATCATTTATCGGTAAATCTTTAAAAATTATCCCTTTTTCCTTCATATTATTAATTCTGTTATTAACAGTCTTAAATGAAACCTCTAAGGACTTGGTAACATCATTTACAGACCTGAAAGGATCTTCTAAGAGAAGCAACAAGATTTTCTGATCTAATTCCTCAATCATACGATCACATGATTAACCATTATCGGGTAAGCCCTCTCCATCACCACCGGGTGGATCAAATATATAC
>JAOUKW010000298.1 GCA_029882335.1 Candidatus Heimdallarchaeota archaeon
GAACTTATTATTACCGGTCAAATTGGAACTGGTAAAACTTCACTAGCAAAAAAATTTGGTGGTTGGGTTCAACAGAAGAGTGATGAATATCATACAAATATCAAATTCGTCCATGTTAATTGTCGTAGAAATAGAACTGCCTACATGATTCTAATGGCAATTGCAAGAGAATTAAACTCTCATGTACCTACTCGCGGATACTCTGCTGATGAGTTGATGGAGATGGTGGTTGAATTGTTGGAGGGAAAATCTGCTACCTTGCTTTTGGTGTTAGATGAAATTGATTTTGCGGTGAATAATGGTGCTGAAGATTTATTATATGCATTGACTCGTACTTCAGATGAAAGAAGATATGTCAATCATGGAATTGCGTTAATTCTGATTGCTCGAAGCACTGCGTTTCTTGAAAAGCTAGATCAAAGTACTCGTAGCAGTTTATTATCTGCTACCATCTCCCTCAATCCCTATAGTAAGGAGCAATTATATACAATACTCGAATCTCGGATTCACATTAGTTTTGTAGATGGTTCTGTTTCCTCTGAAAGTATTGACTTGGCTGCAGAAATTGCGTCATCTCGGGGAGATGCAAGACAAGCATTGGAATTAGTATGGTATGCTGGAAAATTTGCCGACAAAGAGGCCAGCTCTATTGTTTATCCAGAACATGTTCGTTTAGCCAAAAGCAATGTTGATCCATCATTATTGCGTAATGTCGTTGAAACATTGTCACTGCATAAGCTACTGTTATTACTAGGGATTGCTCGTCAACTTCGTTTAACTCGTTCTGCCAACATAACAACTGGTGATGCTAAACAAGCATACTCTATTTTATGTGAGGAATTTGGTGTGTCTTCTCGAAAACATACCCAATTATGGGAATATTTAAAAGAATTCGAAAAATCTGACATAATTGTTCTGAAATTATCAGGGCAGGGACAACGAGGAACAACCCAATTGATTTCGTTACATGATGCAAGTACAAAAGAGTTAGAAGTTGCGGTTTTAAAAAGAATAAAGATTTCAGATAAATAAAATAATAAATATATTACTGTTTTGAGTTAAAATATGGTTGAACTCAATGAATATGGAGAAGTGTTTTCAAAGGTTTATGATCGTTATTGGAATGAATTCTTGGAAATAATCGCTCCACAAATTAAAATAATCTATACCAAAATGGGTTATAATGGAAAAATTTTAGATCTATGCTGTGGGACTGGAAGGTTAGTCAAATATCTATCTAATCAAAATATTTCTGTAATTGGTATTGATAAATCTAGATATATGTTAGAAATTGCTAAAAAAAGGAATTTAATTGGTATTCAATCAAATAAAGTTGAATTAATAGAACAAGATGCAGTATCATTTAGTGTAGAATCAAAGATGTGTATGGTAGTATCTGTATTTGATTCAATGAATCACATAAAGGATATGACTGACTTGGAAAGGTGCTTTATTAACGTTAGAAATTCATTAGAGGAGGGAGGTGTATTTCTATTTGATCTTAATACAAAAAAAGGATTGATCAAATGGAAATTTATTGATATTGAAGTTGATGATGATCTTGTATTAATAATGCATGGTGATTATAAGGAAGGAAACAAAAGGGCATATACACAAGTGTTCGGGTTCATAAAAGGTGAAGGAAATTGTTATCAAAAATTTGATGAAACAATGTATAATACGATATTTTCAATACAGGATGTAATTGCCTTGTTAAAGGGTCTTGGCTGGAGTGAAGTTTATTGTACAAAAGAGGATAATATGGAATTACAACTAGAAAATCCTGAAAACTATGATCGGGTGTTTATAATTGCTAAATTATAGACAAATGCTATTTATTGATAATTAAATCGACAAGTTGATCCACTATATCATCAATATTGCCAATGATTTGGATTTGTTTTCTTTCCAATCCTTTGGCTTGAATTAAACTATCTACTGTAGTAAATGAACCAGATAGTCCAATTTCATTGGGCTCAAGATCTAAATCCGTAGCAGACCAAATTGGAATTTTATGCTTATTATTATCTAATTCTTTTTTCAAACTAAAATCTGGAAATCTAGGAGTATTAATGTTTAACTCAACAGATACCACTGCAGGTTTTGGAATTGAAATAATCTCAAATCCATCACTAATACTTCTTTTAACAATAAACCGTTGCTCACTTGCGTCATAATCAATTTCATGACAATAAGTTGCCTGGGAATAGTTAAGCCATTCTGCAATACCGGGAGGTACATTGCCCGTACCTCCATCTGCTGATTCTTCCCCACAGATCACTAAATCGACATTACCGAGTTTTTTAATCGCTTGACTAAGAGTTTTTGTAGTGGGATAGGTGTCTGCACCTGCAAATGCTCGATCGCTGAGGAGTATTGCTTTATCGACTCCCATTGAAATTATCAATTTCATAAAACCATCAAAAAATGGTGGTCCCATTGATATGACTGTTATTTGTCCTCCGTAAATTTGCTTAAGTTGTATTGCAGTTTCAATCGCATTTTTATCAGGAGGATTAATGATGGAGCTGGCATTTGCTCTATCTAACGTGTTTGTCTCTAAATTTAATTTGACTTCTTCTGGTTTAGGTACAATTTTTACACAAACTACTATATTTATTCCTTTCATTTAATCAACTCCATTTTTAACTTGAGTTTATCAATTATTCTTGGTAATATTTCAGAGGCGTCTGCAATGATGAAATAATCCGAAACTTCATTAATTAATGCCTTATGGTCTAGATTTATCGATATTACAGTTTCAACATTTTTTATGCCTGATGAAAAATGAGTAGCACCACTAGCTCCAAAGATAATGGCTAATTTGGATTTTACAGAAATTCCTGTTGAACCAATTTGATGTTCTCGACCAAATAATCCCATGTCTGAAATTGGTCGGGTAACTCCAACCCCTCCATTTATTAATTCTGCTAATAATCGAATTTCATTTAAATTGCTTGATATTCCTCTCCCTGCAATAACTAATCTAGGTGATTTTGAAATATCTTCTTTGTTAAGAGTAATTTTTTTAATTAATATTGTTTCTTTAAGGTTTTCTTTTATTTGGGGGAAAATATACTCTATAGTACCTTTTCTATTTTGATCTGGTAGTATTGATTGAAATATTCCCGGACGTACAGTTGCCATTTGGGGTATTGATTGTTCACATTTAATTATCGCCAAAATCGAACCACCAAATCCAGGGACTGCTCCTAGTAATATACCTTGATTGTTAATATCTAATTGGACTACATCAGCAGTCAATCCTGTATGTAATCTAATTGCAAGTCTACCTGCTAAATCCCTACTATTGTGTGTAGCTGGCATTAGCAATATCTCTGGTTTAAATTTTTCATTTAAATCAGTAATAATTTTAGTAAATAATTCAAAAGAATAGTGACTACATTCATTATGAATTATATATAACACTTTGTCTGAACCTCTAGCAATTGCTTCTTCTGCAATTTTACTTTCTTTATTAGAAATTATGATTGAAGTTACAAGAAAATTAACTTTATTAGCTAGTTCTCTTGCTTTTCCAAGCAATTCCCAAGAAACAGGCTCAACTCCTGTATCTGATATTTCAATGAAAACCCAAATCTCTTTACTGTTCAATTATTTCACCTCCAATTTCATTGATTTCGCAACCAATTCAATAATGTCATTTATTACTAATGAATTTTGATTTACTTTTATACTATCCTCAAAGTTTTGAATACAATATGGACAGGAAGTCAATATTGCTTCAGAATTCGTTGCATGTGCTTCTTTAATTCTCAGATTAGAAATTCGATTATCTTGTTCAATATCTCTAAATATTTGTCCTCCTCCACCTCCACAGCATATTGAATTTGATTTAGTATTTTTCATCTCAACCAAATCAATGTTTGGAATTGAAGATATAATATTTCTTGGTTCATCAATTATACCGTGATATCTAGATAGATAGCAAGGATCATGATAGGTTACTTGAGAAAATTCGGTTTTGAATAATTGAATTTTGGATTTGTCTATTAAATCCTGAATTAATTGAGTATAATGTTGAACTTCAATATTTAAACCAAATTCTGGGTAGAGTCTTTTGAAAATATCAAATGAGTGAGGAGAGACAGTAACTATCTTGCTAATGTCATATTTATTGAATTCATCAACATTATCTTGAATAAGTACATCAAGATAATGTTCTTCTCCAGTGGGAATAATTGCTTCACCACTACATCTCTCCAAATTTCCCAGTAATCCAAAATTAATATTTCCCTTTTTTAATATATTTACAAGTGATCTAACCACTTTTTGTAACCTGGGATCATAGGAATTTGCACAACCAATGTATAATAATACATCTTTATCAGATAGATCAGTAGAGACTTCTAAATTTTTTGCCCAGTTAAATCTGAGAGATTGACTCTCGCCAAATGGATTACCATCTTCTAATATATTCCAAAGTAAGGGTTCGAATTCTTGTGGTATTTCTCTTCTTCGGTAGGCATGTTTTCTAAGTTCATTAATTGTGTCAACGATATCAACTTGTCTTGGGCATCTAATCTCACAGAATTTGCATGAAGCACAGTCCCAAACAAGTTTATCTGGTTTGACACCAATTTGTGCTTGATGAAAAATTTTCCTAATAGTGATTTTATTTTCTCTAATGGAATTTAAACTGCAATTTGCAGTACAACTTCCACATTGATAGCATTCTAAAGGCATATGTAATGAATCATTGAGTTGGTTTCGTAAATCATAATCAATTTTAATAGGTTGTTTCATCGTCAAATTAATTTCCTCCTACTGTTATTTCATTTTTCAATGATGATAAAATATCATCCATCTCAAATAATTTCTTTGCAAGTACATTACCTTCTGCAGCAGATACCCATTGTAACTGAAAACGTTCGTCAGAAATTCCTTTTCGTTTTAACTTCTTTTTCCATTTATCAAATCTATTTTGAGTATGAATATTTGCAAAGTTATAATGACAATCAGACCCATTTTCTGTCAATCTACAACCTGTGAGAAGGACTGCTCCTGCATTCTTATCAAATGCATGATTGATAAATTTCTCTGCGATTCTACCAGAACACATAGTTCTAATGATTCTAGAGGATGGTGGATATTGGATTTTTGCAATTCCAGCTTGATCAGCACCAGCATAACTACACCAATTACAAGCGAAGACAACAACTTTTTCCTCAGGATTAGAATGCAGTGCTTCATCTATTTGAACTAAAATTTGTGCATCTG
>JAOUKW010000300.1 GCA_029882335.1 Candidatus Heimdallarchaeota archaeon
CTATTACATTTATGGAGAACATAATTATAAATCAGATCTAACCAAGTAGATCACCAGGCAATGGTTCTTTAGAGACAACAAGAAGCAAAGGTTGATCTTTTCCTCGACTTTCTGCATATAGAATCAATTCAATTTTCTCTTCTTTGTCATCTACAGCACCAGCTTTTGGAAGTTTCCAAAGTTCTTCAATTTCACGAGGGATAGAAATTTTATATCCGTTACCGACTTTAGATGCTTTATATTTTCCAATTCGTGTTCTATTGGATTCATTGACTGTAGCCAAACTTTCTCTCCAAGTATAGTAGGTAAAAATCATTTATAATCATTTTTATTACCATAAATATTTAACATAAGAAATTATAAATTTTTTTTGATTTATCACATTTTATTATATTATTTTTGAAAATAATTGTTATAATTGAATTATTTTTATCTAAGTATAATCTTACATTTGTATTTTACTTATTTCATATGAATTTTATTTTTAATTTTATTATATAAATAATATAATTATTTTGACTGATACCATTTAATTTTAGTTGCATTTAATTTTTTCAATGTAATTATATTTTTATAATATACTATATTATATAAAAATAATAATGAATAAAATATTCATTTAGGGGAATAAAACTCGGTTTTATCGCATTCCAGGTGGGTAAATGGTTACAAACACCTGGATTTTTTATTTATATATTATTGATGTAAATCTAAAAAATTCTAAATGATCATTATATTCAATGTTTTTAGGGATTCTTGCTTTTATTAGTAGATGGTAGATATACTCTTCAACATCCCAATTGTATTTTACAGGTACATCAGGTAATAACAATCCAGAACGATCCATATACTTAACAATTAAACCATCTTGTCCCAATTTGATTTGTGTTTTTAGTGAATTTAAATCGGAACATACAATTGGTGATATTTCAGATAATATTTCAACTACAATATGTATTGTTGATAACTCCTCACGACTTACTGGTTTAAATCTAGGATCTTTACTTGCAGAATCCCTTGCAGATATCGCTATCGCTTCACCAATTGAAAATTTTGGAAATGGAATTCCGATACATCCTCTTAATTTTTGTTCTGATTTATCCTCATATAACGTGACAAATACACCTTGTTTTCTATCTAAATTTTCATTTTTTAATATGTCATGATTGGGTATCCATTTATTGTTATTGTTATATAATAATTCTTCAATTGATTTCTTAGCAATCCCTAATATGGTATCTTTAGCCACAGTAATTCATAATATTATTGATAATAAAATATAGTTTAACACTCTTATTTGATTGAATTATTTCTTTTTCATTTTGATTCATCAAAACGAATTTCTATTTATTTCAAATTTAATGACAATTATGGTGAAATTTATGTTAATTACTTTCAATGAAAGAAATAATTATAAATATTATCTTTCAATTTAAGTTGTGGTTGAATTTCGAAAAAAATATTTAATATCCCTCCTGTTATACTTTTTGATTATTTCTTTAATTATTCAAAATTTAAATAGTCAAACAAATGAATCAACTGATACAAATTCTATAATAATAAGTTGGGATGATGGTTCAATAAGTCATTTACAGCTAAATCAACAAATTTCACAGGAAATATGGGTTTCAGATATTGATTTTGATGCTATTGAGCTATTATTAGTTGATGATCTTAATAATGACGGGTTTAAAGAAATTATTGGTGCAGATATTAATCGAGCGATATATAATTTTGATTTTGAAACTGGAGAAGTTAAATGGAAATTTGAATTGCCATCTGTTCAAGGAATTCCTGTTACCTTAAAATCAGGTGATATAAATGGTGATAATATAAAGGAGATAATTCTTGTAACTCGTGTTCCAATAACAAGTAATGATTATGCAATCTTTATACTAAATAATGAAGGTCTGCTCATTGATTTAATCGAATCCACATATGTTGAAAGTCGAACTTTCTTTGGTGCAGATAGCATCGAAATCATTGATATAGACAATGATGGAATAAATGAGATCATATTATCAATAGGTGCGTCGTTATGGAATGATCAGGATAAATACGGTTATAATTCGATAGAAGTATGGAAATGGAATTCAACACTCCAAGAAACTGAATTGATGTGGAGACAAATTTGGAGGGATACAGGTGGAAATACTCAAATGGTTATTCTGAACGAAAATAATGTTACAAGAATAATAGTCACAGGTTGGTTTCAAATACCAATTAGAGCATTTTCAGAGACTGGAGAGCTAATTTGGAATGTAAGTTCTATTTATAACTTAGAAAATTCAGGATTAGAATCAACTGCAGACGTTTTAATTAACATATTTATAGATGATACAGGAACACCTATTTTGCTCGCTTTTCAAAATGCTTATGAAAAAAGGCAATATCTGGCAATTTTTCAACTTAATGCAATTGATGGATCAACCATTAAGGAACCATTGATAATTGATAATGGACGATTATCATATGGAATTGTTAAAGAAAATAACTTATATCATTTTTCAACAGAGTATCAAAAACAGGGAAGTAAATTTATTGAAAATAATTATTTTACTATTAGAAATTTAAATGATAAAGAGAATGCTCAAAGAGTTGAACCTCCATTTGGTAAGAACTGGTTAAATATTTATTTGTATCATGATAAAGATCAATTAATTGAATTTCAAAGCGATGAATATGGCAGTGTAGCGTTAGATAACAAAGGAACGTATCATGTGATAACAAATAAAAATACTTTTAAATTACATCCACCATCAGGAAAGAAATTAGTTTCACTTTATATAATTTCTAATGTAGAAGAATTAGCTGGAGAAATATTATACAGACACCAGATTAGAATTTATATATCAATATCTATTTTTATTCTTCTAATACCCGGATATTTGATTTTTTCAAAGTTAGGTGGTGTAGAAAAGATACGTTTAAACAGAATAAATTCAAATTATAAAGGTAATTTTACCCTATTTTATTATCGATTAAAAGACATATTTGCAGAATTATTTAAACGCAGCCAAGAAATAATAGAATTGGGAATAACAACTTCACTTCAGACTAGTAGTGGAACAAGAAGAATTGAAATCAATGAAGATGACATGTTTAATACAAAGAAAAATATTATTGAGTACAAAAGCATTGATTTAGCGAAGGTAGTTGTAAATTCAGCACAACCAGAAATTCTCATTAACTGGGCCAATAATTTTGGTTCTAAATTAAAATTAGTAGATTTAGCAATTTTAATTGAAGTACTACCAGTATTACCCACTGCAATTACCTATAAGGATATAGTTCAAAAATTAAATGTTAAGACCCCTTCTACTATTTATAACCGATTGAACAAACTTGTAGAAGTTAATTTATTAGAACCAATCAATCTACAAAATACAACAGACAATCGTTTTAAAGAAGTTAGAATAACAAAAGAAGGAGTTGAACTTCTAAAATCATTATATATCACACTAGATAAACAAAGAAATATCAATTATTTTTAGATGTAATTGATTATATTTTTTTAATTAAACTAATGAATTCATTAAATTCGTTATTTGATAAGCTTTGTTTCGCATGTAAGTATATTTGATGTCTAACATGTTTAATAGACCATTTCGTGGTTTCATTCGCAAATTGGTTTGCATTCCTTAATACTCCAAAATCATTGTCAATTAACGGAATATTCATTATAATTTCCTTATCAACTGGATTTGAATATTTATAATTTTTTAAGTTTATTAACTCCTTTTTATGATTTACATTGATAAATTGGCAATTCAAAGCATTAATTTTGTAAAGCAATACCTTAGGAAACAATCGGTATATATCAATTATATTATTCCGTTTACTGAGTTGGATTTTTGACAAAGTAATTTTCAAATCATACGTTTTACATGAAAAGAATATATTCGTTAAATACTTGTTATTAATATTATAACTGCAAATCACATTGTCTGTTGTAATTTCTAGAAGTCTACTTATATCAATTTCAGAAATCAATGGCATATCGATAGGTAAAACAAGAATTGTATCAGTTTTAATGTGGTGAATACAGGTTAAAATTCCTTTTAAAGGACCATTAGCATCAATTGTCACATCATCTTCAATGACCTCTAAGGAATTGATAGAGTTGGACTTTATAGAAGACACGACTTTTAATAGATCTTTTGAATTATTTGAATTGTTTACACTTAATATAATATGTGAACAAAATTTCATCATTTTTTCCAACGCAATTTCAAGAAATGTTTTTTGGTTATAAATAGCTAAAGCTTTTTCTTGAGTAAATCTTTCCGATTTTCCACCAAGAACCAGTAACCCAGTAATATTCAAAGTATTTAATTTATCCTGTTTCATACTCAGGTTCAAGCGTATCAATAATTCGCTGAGATCTGACAATAAAAATATCATCGGATAAATCATCAGTTCCTGCATCATTAATGAAACCTAGAATTTGCTTTTCCATAATCAAATTAAACAAGGTTTCACTAATAATTTTATAATCAAATCCAGTGATCTCTTTAATTTTTGTAAATGGTATAGAGTTATCACATTCCTTTGCTAATTCAGGAATTATTTCCAACATTTTTGTCTTAATTCTACCGATTTCCGCAATAACCACGCTATTATCGATATTTTCTTGTTTGACTTTTTTTATTCCTTCTGTTATAACATCTTTTATGTTTTCCCCAGACATAGCATATGCGTATTATTATTTAAAATATTAAAATATTAGTTGTAATCAATTTTGATTTGGAAAATATTATTAATTTTCTTATTCGTTTTCAATCTAATTCTTGATTTGATCATAATTATATATACTGGTCATCAATGGATATTGATAAGAATAATACTAGTTTAAATAATTTAAATACATAAATATCAATTAGTTATATGAAGATTGCAATTATCGGTGGTGGAATAGCAGGTAATGTTGCTGCAGATTTGTTAGCAAAACAAAAAAAAGAAGTTTATCTTTTCGAAAAAAATGAATTAGGAGGTAGAATACTAACTCAAAATATCGAGGGTATATCATTTGATAGAGGAGCAGAGTATTTCTTAGAAACAGATACCTCCTTAATAGATCTAATTAAAGAATTAAATCTATCATACGAAGAGTACATTAGTTCAAGAGCAATATTTGATCATCATCGGAGTCGTTCTGTTATATTACCTAAGAAAGGAGATCAGTTCGGAAAATCTATAATAAGAAAAATACAACTTATTAACTATCTA
>JAOUKW010000301.1 GCA_029882335.1 Candidatus Heimdallarchaeota archaeon
AGTAAATCTTCATGATGGGACAATATAAAGCAGATAAATAAAATGATTTCAAAGTTGACGAAATATGATTTAATATCTATGTATAAACATTTATAATAACAAAGGAATATAGAATTATGGAAAAAAATCACTCTGGTGATTTGTGATTTTAATGACTGGTAATCAAAGAAAAAATATTAAGATTGGATTAAAAGTAGAGATTGTAGAAAAGCATAATCAAAAAACAGGAATATTAACTGAGGGTATTGTTAGTAGAATACTAACTAATTCTTCTACTCATCCACATGGAATTAAAGTAAAACTCGAAAGTGGCAAAATTGGCAGAGTCAAAAATATTATTGAATGAGAGTCAAGGTTATCAGTAAGAACTATAATATCCCACAATAATTGAGTGAAGCTATTATCTAATACAAAGAGATGTTCATATAATCCATTACTTGAATAAATTAGTTATTGAATTAATTATTTGTGGATTTTTATAAAATACCATGTCTCCCTTACAATATGGTATTTAAAATAGGAAATATTTCAATAAAGGTAATTTCAGATCCTGATTTGGTTCTACAACTTGTAATACATTTATTACATTAAAGGTTGTAACGTACACCCTTCACCATATTTCATATGAAACCACAATTATTAATAAATTCCAATCCAATCATATTTTGAGAGATACTAGTTCTTTAGCTCTCAGGATAATAAAATGCCAAAATATTTAATTGAAAGAGAAATCGAAAATGCAGATAAACTTTCTGCAGAAGAATTACAATCAATATCAGCAAAATCTGTTGAAGTATTACGAGGAATGGGACCCGAAATTCAATGGGTTCAGAGCTATGTAGCAGGAAGTAAAATTTATTGTGTATATTTATCACCAGATGAAAATATGATAAAAAAACATGCACAAGAAGGTGGATTTCCCGCAAATAAAATTTCTATAATTTCCACAATTATTGACCCTACTACTGCAGAAACTTGATATGAATTAGTTTTCCTGAATTAAACAATAGGTTTCTTATGAAACCTCACCTTTTAAATATATTTAATATAAAGATTATTTAGTAGAATTATGTATGAAATAAAATTAAAGATTAAACATGAGTGTCCATACTTAGATTTAGCATCTTATTTTGATATTAACTTGTATTTATACTGCTCAGATTTTTTTGATTTGCTTATAATTCCTAAATCTTTGGATAATGATGAAATAAAACAAGTTATGTCTATCATAAAAAATAAGGAAAGTATTGAAATTACCAAGGGTGGACTTAATGGTAATACCACTTATATTCACTTTGAGTGTATGTGTGATCCAATTGAATCAGTATCTCCAAACATTCAAAAATTGGGGGGTTTACTGGAACTACCGGTATTATACAAAAATGGGTGGGAATATTATAAGATAATTTGTATTAATAAAAAAACACAGTCTTCAGTCCTTGAATATATACAATCCATTGAAGACTATAAGATACTAAGTATAGTTGATTTGGGAAGAGACGTCTATAAGTATCAATTTTTAACCACTCAAGAATTATTGAATAATTTAACTGATAAACAAATGGATGTTTTAATTAGTGCTTTTGATAAAGGGTATTACCAAATACCACGTTCAACAAAGACAGAAGAATTGGCTCAATCTTATGATATATCAAGACCTGCGTTAGAAAAATCATTGAGGAAGGCAGAAAACACAATAATGTCTTCAATCATTCCTTATTTATTATTTCACCAAAGATACAATGCTTCATTCAAGGAAATTAGATAATGATTGACCAGTTAACTAGATCATAATTTGGAATATGAATATTATACCATTTATACCAATAATGTGTGAATATTATATCATGCAGGCATTAGTGCCTGAAAACCAGTACTTAGAATCTCACTTGAAGTATTCGATTGAGTTCGATATTCTTTGCCTAGTTTCAGGGTGTAAAGAAATTATAGCCAATGGCTTTGATAATAAATTTTCTTATAAAGTGCAATTTTACAAGTGTAACGTGCATGGGCGGACATTCTATGCCTATACCTCTTGGCTGATGAAAAATCTTGCCGAGGTTGTGATTCGTAGGATTTTGTTACTTATTTTTACAGGATCAACTCCCGGAAATGATGTGGGCGAGAGGTATAACATCTCTGCATCCACATTAAGCAATCTAGTCAAACTCTGAATTTTCTAGAAGTTAATTGGTTGCAATCAACACCAATAGGGGTTGATATACCAAGTAAAGATGAAATCAGTCGAATGTTATGGGTATCAAAAATGATATTTGGCAATAAAAGTATTGTTTCCAACCGTGTGGAGAGCGTAAACAGCGAATTCAAATTAATTATTCCTAATAGAGGGATGCAGAATGAAAATCACATTGCGAACCGAATAAAACGCCTAGTCTGATTGAAAAACTTGAATTCAGTATGATAATCCTCACGGGTGATGCTATCGGTCTCTGCAAGACTGGGATTTAATAATTTAATGAATTTCATTAAACCAAATATTGAAAATATTGAGTTTATAAAGAAGGTAATTATGATTTAGGGATTAGCCAGGAAAAAAAATATCCCAATTTGTGTTATTGCTTAATATTTTACAATGTTGAATTGCTATTTATGAAATTCTTGTGATTGATCGCATTCTTTTCATAATGATGTAGAAATATAGTTAAATAGTTTATGCATCTAGATTTTCAGGAGGTGTTTGTGCTTTTCCTACTGGTCTATTCATTCTTCTACGATACACTGTAACTCCAACGGCCATTGTTAGAATACTTAAGCTGATAATTACAATTACCAGTGAGTCTTCATCTGGGTTTGTTAGAGGTGCAGTTGGTAACAATGAATTAGAATTTGGATTAGAATCACTGGAATTAGATGAATTAGAATTACTATTAGAATTACTATTTGGATTACTACTGGGGGTTCCATTATTCGGTGGTGATACCATAAAATTGAATGCGATTGATGAAATGGTAATTCCAGTAAATGTTTCTGCATCGATAATAATTTGGTATGCACCTAATTGAGAGAATGATAGATTAAAATGAAAGATGTCATTGGTTACATCCAATACAAAGGTCGTATTGCTGTTATAATCAACATTTCTAATGATTAATGAAAGGTTAATCAATTCATCATTAGATGTGATAGTTGTTGTAATATCATAATAACGATCCACTTCTAGAGTTTGTGCAATACCATTAATACGATACTCGAGAACCACCTCACCAATGAAGTGGATGAATACATCCGAAGTCAATGAATTTCCTACAAGATCTGTTATTTCGATATAATAGAAAATAGTTTGGTTTTCTCCAAATGTAGGTAAAGTTGCCACATATCTGTCTAAATTATAATTCGCCGTTACATTAGCTTGTATGTTCGAGATATTGTAGTATACTAATACTTGAGAAATACCACTACCAAGATCAAAGGCATTGATCCTAATTTCTGATAGAGTATCAGGAATAAATTCTACTTCAACCAAGCCCAATATAGGTGCAATACTATCTGTAGAATTAATTATAAAAGTAGTTGGGAATGTTGTTTGCTTAAATACCACATCAAATACACTTACTTTTACCTCCCAGATGCCATAACCAATGTAATATTGATTACTTGAAGATCCAGCTAGTACTTGCCAAGGATCAGATGTACCATTTGCACGATAATACAAGGTAGTATTATACAAACCTGACACATCGTATGCACTTATTGTAAGTACAAATGGAGTTGAATAATCTTGGTTATAACTATTAAAACTAGCAGAATAAATCGATGGATTTAGTAGATCTGCATTTCTCACTATCTTTAAGGTGACACTTCCGCTACCGGATACTGCGATAATTACTACTATATATAATTCTTGACTATCTGTTCTTAATTCACCCAAAGACTCTACACTGCCCATACCATATTGATCTGCTACCAGCATATTTGTCTCATGTCCAGTAGAATTGAATAGAATTAATTTAACATCCAATCCTGGTGTAGGTGTGACAAAAATAATCGATTTTGATGGAACTATGCTAAATACGAAGAAATCCATATAACTCGATCCCGGCGCATCTAAACTAGCTGCAACCTGATAATTCGCATTCTGAGCGGAATAATTCGGTGTAAGTTTAGTAGTAAATGTCAATGATAGATTTCCAGCTTGACTGGATGTTACATTAATGAAATACCAATGATATCCAACTGGATTTGCATTAACTTGATTTCCATAATCTTGAAATACATAATAACTTACATTATAGGCATGTTGTAATCCACTACCGATTAAATCAGTTGCATGAGAGTCAAAAGATATTTTTTGATTGATGTCAACATCACAAAAGATAGACAAGCCCACTACTTTGGATGAAATTTCAAATGCAAATAAATTATTACTAGATGCATTTAATTGTATGGATTGGGTTATTGGTAATATTTGTTGATAACTCATCCCATTAACATCTGATAATGTAATATTAGTACCAATTTTAAGATAATGGTTGACATCATAATCACGTGCAAAGACCACTAGTGTTAGAAAATTCATTGTAGTTTTATTTACAGAACCTATATTAACATCGAAAACATCAGTATAATTCCACCAATTGAAATTATTTCTACGCAATGTCATGGAAGACCAACCTCCAGGACTACCATATATTGCGAAATCAAATGAATAGGTATCATATTTTGATGCATATCCAAAATTATTTACAAATAACTCGATATTTGCACCTGATGAATAATTTAAATTAATTATATTAAAGGTTTTTAATGAAAGATTCTTCATGTTGTGTGTTCTAGTAACACCAACTGGTTGTCTAACAACATAATCCTGTGCTGTCATAACGAAATTTAGGGTTGCATTACCAGAGGCTGCTTTATTAGTAATATTGACACCTATTTCTTGATTGAATAAATTTGGATTAAGATAGGGTTGATATATAAAGATCTCTGCTTCACCAACTCCTACCTCATCAGAGGTATTTATATGAAAAGAAGTAAAATCCGTATTTAATGAATATATATTGAAATTCATTGTTATATCTACTGCTGATGTGGAATTCACATAAAATCCAGTTGCAATAGAGGAATGGTAGGCATTTGATGTTATTCTAAAATAATAACTAGATATAGTCGAATTAAAGACAAGAAATTCTATTGAACTCTGTAAAAGAAATGTAGGTAGATTAGAATCATTACTGGCTTGAGTTGATATTCCAGTA
>JAOUKW010000302.1 GCA_029882335.1 Candidatus Heimdallarchaeota archaeon
CGACACCAAGTGATATTGCTTCATTCTTTGCTGATAATATTCCTGATTATAGAGGTAAAAGAAGAGAAATCGAATCTGAGTTAAGAACAATTAACAGGATTAGTATGAATCCATCAAAGACTATGACTTATTTGATGGGTAAAAGCTATCTCCTAAGAATAATGAAATTCCTAGAAAAATTGTAAATTTACTCTAGCTATAAAATACAATAATTTGTATTGAATACAAATTTTGAGTCAAAAGTAGAATTCTTTTTTAATATAATAATATTAATTTAATTTTAATATAATTACAGAATACACTTATTAATTAATTCAACATATTAATTTTGTAAATTACCATAATCTTGATTGTAAGATAACAGAACAAACTTAATTGATTCAACATACTACTTTTGTAAAATATCATAATCTTGATTGTAAGATAACAGAACAAACTTACTAATTGATTCAACTTACTACTTTTGTAAATTATCATAATATTCATTTTCTAAGAATTTTAAAGCAGTAATATCCTCTACATTATGTAGATAACTTTCTAATTTCCAATACCATAAAATTGATACTATCAGAGGTACTAATGCTGCATAGGCACTTATCCATAGTGTTATACTTCTGGCATCATTAAATGGTATTTGGAATGCAAATACAACGAATATCAACCCTATAAGAAAAATTGCTAAAGAATATACTAAATATCTCTTTTTAATTGCGTCAATTCCAGAGTCATTAATTTTTTTATCTTTCGGTGTTCTATTAAACTCTACTTTTGACCCAATCCATCCTTTTATTATTGCACCTAATAGTAAGGGTTGAGCAGCAAGAATTAAAAAGTAAAAACCAAATACTGTAATTATTTTATAACTAGTAGACTTTTTATGAAATAAAATTCGTTTATCATCTAAAAGTAATGCAAGTATTCCAGTAATCATGGCGAGTGATGAGGTTAATGTTGGTAAAATACTCATATCAAAGCCTAAAATTGAAAAATCTCTAACAATACCTGCATCCATGAAGATTAATCCTATAATTACAAAACCAACTAGCCAACCAAGGATAGCTAAAGTTGGGAAGAATCCTGTTGCAAAATGATCGATCTTTCCATATAAACTATTATTTCCTTTTAGAATCATCCCACTTCTTGCTCTAAAACTTCTAGTAATACCAGTTAGCCATCTCCAAATTTGTCTCATTAAATGAAGCGGATCCCATGGAACTAATGCCCAAGCTCCTACTGTATCAATATATTCTATCCTATATCCTCTTGATCTTAAAATAAAACTTGTATCAGTATCATCAGCAATAGTAAGTGGATTTAATCCACCTTCCTTAATTAATAATTTTCTATCGAATAAAGCACTGCCTCCTGCAAATATAGCTGACCCATTGCTTCTTCTTCCTCTCTGAAATAAGCTGAAAAATTGTAATTGTAAAAAGGCAGAGATTGTTGTAAGGAAGGTTTTCATATTTACAAAATCTATTCGTGTTTGTACTGCTATTGTATTCTCTCTCCAAGCTAACATACAATTAATAATTAAATTTTTTTCCAATATATGATCCGCATCAATGAAAACTACATAATCTCCAGTTAATAGAGGTAAACTATAATTCACTGCACCTGCTTTGAAGTGTGATCTGTCTGTTCTAGTTAGATATTTAACGCCTATTTCTTTGCATAATTCTTCAATATCATCATTTGATTTTCCGTCTTCAATTAAATATACATCATATCTGCTTTTTGGATAATTTAAGTCTAGTGCTGCCATAAGTGTCTGTTTAATGACTGAAACAGGTTCTTTGAACATTGGTAGCAATATCGAAACTAATGGTAGTTTACTTTCATCTTCATATGGATATTCAATTAATGGATTTAACTTCCCATTGACTAATTTAAATCCCTTTGCAAAATGTAATAATAATACCATTGAATAATACCCTAACATTATTTCTATTAATAAAATAAAGATGTTTAATAAAATAATAATATAATTTGATAGGTGGAATATTGCGATGAGAGACTTGATAAAGTAAATTGAATATAAAATAAAGAAAACAATATTTAGTAAACTTAGGAGGAAATATACCATTGTTTTTTGTTTTACTTCTGGATTATAAATTTGAAAATCAGGACGAATGACAATATGACTATCTACTTTCATAATCTAATAATTGATAAAATGGTATGCATTCCTTAAAGTACTCGAAGCATACATTATGAATTTTAATGCAATATTTACTTATTAAATCAATTTTATATGATCCTTTTTTATAAAATTCATCGAAGATAATATAACTTTATTATACTAATATAACCACTTAGATATAAGGTCATTATGAGTAAAAATGCAGAAATTCCTATGCCGTGGTTAAAAACAATTCCTGAGGGAAGACCAACGGCTATGGACTATGAAGAAATCGCCCCCTTTGAATTTTTTAAAAGAAGGGCTGAAAATGAACCAAATGATCCCTGTATTATTCTACCTAAAGGTAAAATTTTGACATATGGGGATGTATATGATAGTGTAAGAAGAATGGGTACTTCATTAACAAAATATGGTATTCAAAAAGGTGATAGAGTTGCCCTCCTATTTGGAAATGTACCCCATTATATTATTTCACACTATGCAGTATTAGGAATTGGTGGTACTGTTGTTCAAGCAAATCCATTATATACAGAACATGAATTAAGACATTTAATTAATGATTCTGGTGCAAAAGCATTAATCGGATTAACGATGTTTCAAAAGACAGTTAATAGGCTTTTAGATGATACTTCTCTTGAATTTGTGGTATATGGACGTATTCAAGATTATCTTAAAGGAATTGTAAAATTCATGGGAAAACTATTAAGAGTTAAACCACTATTTGATAAAAATGATCCTAGGTTTGATGGACCAAAATTAAATGTATCCAATACTTATAATTTTTCAGATTTTATTATGGGACCAGATGAATTTGTACAAGCAGATGTGGATATTAAAAATGATGTTGCAATTCTTCAATATACTGGAGGAACTACCGGGTTTCCAAAAGGTGCAATGTTAACACATTACAATTTAAGTGTAAATGCACAACAAGCAAGAGCAACAGTTCACATGGTTCCAGATAAAGAAGGTAGTATTTTGACTGTTTTACCATTATTTCATGTATTTGGACTTACTGCATGTATGAATTTATCATTTCAATTAGGAATTCCATTAGTGTTAAATATAAAAAGTCCACCGGATTTTGGTGAATTATTAAAATTTATCCAGAAATATAAAATTTCATTCTTCCCTGCTGTACCTAGAATGATAATTGAGATCAATAAACATCCAAATACACCAAATACTGATTTTTCATCTTTAGTTGCAGTAATTACTGGAGGTGCTGCACTACCTGTAGAGGTCGGTAAAGAATTTTACCAATTAACAGGAGCACATTGTGTTGAGGGTTTTGGATTATCAGAAACTTCACCCCTGACTCATGTAAACCCTATCGGTCTTGAACCAGTGGAAGGTAGTATTGGTCTGCCTGCTCCAGATACTTTGGCAAAAATTGTTGATATTGATGATTATAATACATTAATGCCGCTTGGTGAAGCAGGAGAATTATGCGTAAAAGGTCCACAAGTTATGAAAGGTTATTGGGGTATGGAAAATCAAACTAAACAAGTTTTAAAAGATGATGGTTGGTTTAGAACTGGAGATATTGCAAAGATTGATGAAAATGGATATACTTACATTGTTGATAGGAAGAAAGATATGATAATAGTATCTGGTTATAATGTATATCCTAGGGAAGTTGAGGAAGTACTCTTTATGCATGATGCAGTTCAAGAAGCAGCTGTTGCTGGAATGACACACGAAAGTAAAGGAGAAATGGTGGTTGCTTGGATTGTTGTAAAAGAAGGAATGAATGTAACTGAAAAAGAAATAAAATCTCATTGTAAAGAATATATGGCTCCTTATAAAATACCAAAGAAAGTTATTTTCAAAGATGAACTTCCCACTACAATGATTGGTAAAGTTCTTAGGAGAAAACTTCAAGAAGAAGATGTTGAAATTGAAGATTAACGTTATTTAATTAAAATCATTTCATTTTTTTGTATTATTTGAGATGAGTTATGTAATACTTTCGAAATTCATAATAAGAATCATAATTTAAATAATTTAAGATCAAATCTTTTTGAAAATAATTAGCCTCGTAGTGTAGTGGTCAAACATACTGGATTCTGGATCCGGTGCCCGGGGTTCGAATCCCTGCGAGGCTATAATCTCTGTTCATTAATTTCTACCATATTCTAATAAATTTGAAATTTACCTAATTTTATTGTAGAATACTTTATAGACAATAAATAATTTAATTATTTATTAATCTGGATCTTCTGTCCATTATATACTTTGTCAATACTAGTAATTGTATTATAAATAGTATTTAGATCCGTTAATTTTCCATTATTCTATTATTTTTTTACTAAGTTGATTTAATAACAATAAAAATTTAAATGAATTAAATTATTAATTTATTTTGATTTTCTACGAATTAATGGGATAAACACAAATATTAAGATTACTGGTAATATTGGGAAAGGTAGGAAAGTTTCTGATAGTTGGTTTCCTACACCATCTACAGTAATCGTATTATTAACTAACACATATTCAGTTACTGTTACTGTGTCAACAATATTAATACTACTCTCGAAAGCAGCAACTTCTAAATCATCGAATTGCCATGTTTGATTAACTTGTGATTGATAATTTTGAGAAGCCCTGATTCCAATTGATTGAATATCTGCTAAAGGTACTTTGGTTTGAAGGTCATTTGTCCATACTTCTGGTTTTGTTTCATTTCCGTTTAATCCAAAACTAGCAAGTAATAATATATTTGAATTATCCAAATGAATTAGATTTAATCTTATCCATTGCCATGTATTTTGATTCCAAGACACATATTCTACTACAGAAAAACTACCTAAGGAGTCTTGAATCCGAACAAATGTACCTAAAGAGGAAATTCCTAACAGAATATAATATTCTTGATTATTTGTAAATGCCACTGTCATTCCTCCTGATCTAGAATATTGAACATTTGAGCTTGTATTTATTCTCACATACATTACTAAATTATTATGTGAAGCAAATAGATCTACATTTGTTGAACTCAATTGAGCCTCAGCAGAACCGGAGGAAACTCCTTGTAAAACAGTGGTTGCTGGATTTGAATCTG
>JAOUKW010000303.1 GCA_029882335.1 Candidatus Heimdallarchaeota archaeon
TGTCGTATGAAATGTATCGTCCCTATACTCTATATAATTACTCAAATATACTTGTTTATTTGGATAGATTATGGTTAGAATTCTTAAAAGAAGAGAGCCAAAGAACAGCAGATGATCCTTATTTGTATGTAGATTATGATTATAATATTGTTCTTCCTGAAGGTGCAATATTATATAGTGCATCTCCATCAGATCAATTTACTAAGACTATTAATGAACAAGGAAGGATAAATGTTAATTTTAATGGTGAAAATCAACGCATGGATGCTTTTCATGATGTATTTGAGACTCAGGTTACATTTTCTTATTTCAATGTTTTAGAAGCATTAGAGAATCTAGATAGTGATTTTGTACAGATAAGGGAGGAACAGGAGTCTATTGATTCGTTAATTAAAGTTGCAGCAACTGAAATCTTAATGCTCTCAATTTTAGGTTTACTCGCTCCTTTAATATCATTTTTTATCGCTTATTGGGTCTTTAGAAGAAGATATTTAAATAAAATTAAACAAGCGGAAGAACAACAAGAAGAGAGAATACTTGTAGAAAATGTTCAAATAGAAGCTTTAATCAAATCAATTGAAAAATCGGCGGAGGATGAAATATATAAAAGTTTTAGAGGACAATATTTCAAGTTAATAAATAGAATTTCTCGATTAGTCAATAAAGATGTACTTAATTTGACTACAGAACAAATTTTAAATGAGGTTAGGAGAAAGAAATTAGATATTGATATTAATACACTACAAGAATTGATTATATTTGGAAATACTTTTTCCTCGGAGGATCATATTGAATATAGTGAATTATTGAATTATTCTGAAAATATTGATGTATTTTTGGATGAACTTAGCAGGAGATAGCATATGAAAATAAGATTAATTCGCTTTTATTTTATAATTGAAATACTACTAATCTTTTTATTAAGTATTAATGTAGGTGCACAAGGATTGGTTCAAGATTATAATTTGACAATAACAGAGGATCATGACTTAAAAGTCAAAATAACTTCCCAAGATTTATGGGACGAGTCTGGTACCGGTGAGATTAGAATTTCATTTAATTTAACACGATATCCAACAAACACATCAATTTACCGGATTCATTTATTGGTGGTTGCTTTAATTGATGATGCAGCAACAAGTATTGCTCCAATAACTCAAAGATCAAATTCTAGTCAAGATGGTATTGATGTAGAGAGTGATAGTATTCTGTTGTTTACTGAGCTCTTTGAAACACCAAATGTGGATCGATTTTATTTTAATATTACCTTTTACGGAAGAGCAATTGGTGGGAACAATTCTGAAACTGAGACTAATCTACATTCTATTAGATATCCGCAGGATGGCCCAATTATTGTAGTTCGAGATAATATAATTCCTCGAATTAATTTATATGGATTTCCTCCTTTTTCGTTTTTCCAAAGATGGCTACCATTTTATGGGATATTTATTTTAATGATTTGCAGTCCTGGTATTATATATGGAGTAAATAAATACATGCATTCAAAGAGGTCAAAAATGGAATCGAAAGGAGATGATGAGGTGGTCATAAATGAGTGATGTATCAATACAAATGAGAAGGGTGACTGATAAGGTAGAGCAATTTTTCCGTTTATTTGGTTTTTCCACATCAACTTTTAGTAGTGCAACTAGAACTCAAGTAAAAGCAAGAAAGCGATTAGGAACCGAGGATATCGAGTGTGTAATTGCTGAAACATCTCGAGGAACTTCAGTTGGTTTTTATTCTGTAAATGTATTTCAAGGGTTAGTTTATATTATACCATTCTTATTTTTGGTTTTAATGCATTTATTTGCATTATCTGATACAATTCGACCATTTCTTGATGGGACTCGTGAAAATTCAAAACTTTCTATTAATTGGCTTGTATTAGTTACTGGTGAAGCTACTTTAAGTTTCAAATTTGTAACTTTCATCTTGCTTATAGGTATTTTACCATTTTTAACGGATTATTATATCCAAAAAATTAGATTGAATAACTTAAAATCACGCTTTTCATTTTATTCAAAAGAAGCTATGTGGGAAACATCAGAAATTCCTTATTCTATTGCAACACTACAGGCTTCTCGGTCAATTATCAGTCATACTTGGTTTCTCACTGTATTTTACTTTGGTGTTTTTGCATTTCAAGGAGAAACACAACTAGAAATTTACAAAATCTTTCAAACATCGAGTGAAAATTTAAAATCGGCAATTACAGATGTGTTTACATTTACTATTGGTTTTATCCTTGGATTAATTTCAGCAGAAAAATCATTACTATTAAGAAAAGACTTATCCAAGTTTGATGCAAGAAGTCGTTTCTCTGGTAGTATATTTGAAAGACGTTTTGATTCTATTTTATTTGGTGTTCAATCTTCTTTAATTACAAGTTCTTTATTCCTGTTATTTTTATCAGTTACATTTTTACCCTCTGCTACATTCGTTCAAGCATCTCAGTTTCTATTAATGGCAATAATTGGTGGTGTAGTGGCAGGATTGATTTATCAAGAAGGACCATCTTGGGTTTATACATCTTATGCGATTGCAATAATTTTTAGTACAATTCTATTTATTTTTAAAACTGGAACGCAATCAGGTTATGCTTTTATTATAAATGTACAATTATTTTTTATACCAATTCCTTTCATTTTACTAGGTTCAAGGTATTATTCAGAATATCTTAAAAAATATAATATAGAGAACCATGAATGGTTATATGATGTTTTTCCTTTAATGTCATTACTATCAGTATATCAAAGTACTAAACGAAGGAAGGAGGTAAAAATAGCATATGAAAAGACTTTAACAGAAGTAATATCAGATGAGTTATTACCAAATAAAATTATAATATCAAAAGAAGCATTTCAAGATGTGAATTCTATACCTCATAAACTTGCAAAACATTATTTTGAGTTGGTTTTAAGTTATACTGCATCATTTGATGAAACAGCGTTTGTTATAATCCCTAATCATAATCAATTATTAAGATGGTGGAGTGATAAATCAAAACAGATTTCAGGTGAAAAGAATATAGAATTTATTAAAACTGTAGATAAACTACTTTGGGATCCGGATTATATTCCGGCTGTATCTGATTTACTCACTTACGAAGTGACCGGTAAGGAAATGGTTTTATCCATTAAATAGGTGAATTTATGACTGAATCAGAACTAATTAGAAAAAGAGTTGAAGGTTTATCATTAATAGCTAGAGAAAAAGTATCTAGTTTTTTATCAGGAAATCGTAGATCATTATTTTTAGGTCATGGTTCTGAATTTGCAGATTTAAGAGAATATGTATATGGTGATGATCTACGTCATATTGATTGGAGGGCTACATCAAAAAGACATGACAAGTTAATTGTCCGTGATTTCGAGGTTGAAAGAAATACTAATGTAATTTTTCTATTAGATAGTTCGGCATCAATGTTATTAGGTAGAAAACAACCACGAATTAAACAAGCTGTGATTGCAGTGGCATCTTTAGCAAATGCAGTCATCTCAAATAAAGATAATTTTGGATTTGGTGCTTTTTCAGATTCAGTTGGTAAATATTTTGCCCCTAAGGGAGGTAAATCTCATGAGTTTCATATATATCGAACTTTATTGAATTTAGTACCGGAAGGGAAAACTAAACTCGGAGAAGCAATAACCAAAGTCGCAATGTCACTTAATAGAAGAAGTATAATTATAGTTGTTAGTGATTTACATGATAATCAAGAAGAAATGATAAAGGGATTTAAAATAGCAAAAGGATTTCATCATGAGGTGCAAGTCATCCAGATGACCGATTTTAGAGAATATAATTTTCCAAACAAAGTTGGTAAAATTAAATTTATTCATCCTGAATCCAATGATACAGTAGTTGCAGATTTTACAAATCCGATAGTAGAAGGACGTTATCATTACGAGATGAACAAGAAGATTGAGGAACTAAATAAATTCAAGAGGAAATTAAGAGGTTTGAAAATTTCAGTGATTGAGTCATATACCGAGCAATTAATAGAAAAAGTATTATTATCTTATTTTAAAGCTAAACAAAGAGGTGTACCTGGTTGAAAAGATTGGTTTTTTTATTAATTATTGGTATTATTCTTGGATCACTACCTGTGAACCCCTTTGATGCACCTGGTGGAGAGGATAATAGTTCTCCTCCTTCGAGTGGTGGAGGAGGAGGTGGTCCTCAGTATTATGATTATTTAATTCCACTTGTGTTTAATAATAGCCATCCTGATGGTGAATCTGAGGTAAGTATATGGTTATTTCAACAAACAGTTATTTATACATCCTTTATTCTTGATGAATTTGGATCCACTGCAATGAGAATATATTATCCTACAAAATTAACGTTTTCTCCTTCGGTAAATACAGGCTTAACAAATGGATCCTTAATACGAGTTTTACAAATACCTGCACAAGTTGTAGGTCATAGATCAACAGAAGATGTCTATAGTGACAACTCTTTTAGTTATACAGTACTTCCAAATAGAATGTTAGGTTTTGAATTTATATCACCATTAAGTGGTATCATATCAGTAATTGGTCTTCAAGCAGGTACAGAAGTAGTTATAACACATCCTGATGAAGAATATGGTACATCTTCTTTTATTTTTGATCCCTCTGATCCACTTGTACTTAATGTAGTAGAAGGATCTATCATTGTTTCAACTTATCCAATAACTGGTGCGTTCTATCATAGCTCTAGTTTAGGTACTTATACAACATTAGCTGTACCATCTTACTTTTTTGGCAGAACGTATATATTTGATGGTGAGTTAAATGCTCCTAATTTCAATGAATATGATAGATCTTATATTGGTATTAATCCTTCAGAGTCTACAGAAATTCGATTTATATTTAGTAATAGGAGTTATGTGGATAGTATAATATTTGGCCCGACACATATTAAATTAGATCGAGATTTAGTCGGTATTCATGCAAAACGAGGGGAACTTGAAGTCCATATTCGCCAGCAAGTTGATTATGGTGGTTTAACAAGAATCAGTTCTGTACAATTATTTTCTGCAGAAAATATGTTTGCAGCTCAATTATTTATCATACCAACTGAATTTTCTAGCCATTATGGTGTTATTCAAGCCAATACCTCATATAATAGAGGTTATTTTGATGAATTAATAAATAACTATGCGTATGTATCTCCATGGACTTATAATGC
>JAOUKW010000304.1 GCA_029882335.1 Candidatus Heimdallarchaeota archaeon
CCATATAATATATTTAAACTATATATCTAGTTTATAATATTCTTGTATTATTAGAATTTACTTGATTTTTTGTTCGTTTCCCTCAAATTGAATTAATTCCGATAATTTATAATACTTGAAACATTTCCTCTGCAATTACTTTTCCATTCATCATAATCTGTAATTTATGCTCACCTGAATAATGTTTCCGTGTGGACATTTGTTTGAATGATTGTAAAGTTTTTATCTCAACTTCCTCATTCTTAGAAATTACTCGATTTATCCATTTGAAAGTTTTTGGTTTTAATGTTGTATTTTTCTTTACAAAATAAATGATATAATCAATCATAAGTAGTTGTTGTTTTGTTGATTTAAATGATAGTGAAAATTCAAGGTTTTCTCCGATATGAAATTGTTTTGTATAAATTTTTAAATTCGGTTTTGTAATCAATGCTGATTTAAATCCCAACAATTCTAAGGCATCTACATTTCCCTGTTTGAGCAAAGTTCTTAGTCCATGACGGATTGTCCATTGGATTTGTGGATTATTAGTATCTTTGTATTTTTTGAAGGTGTTGATAACCATTTTGGGATTGTCTTTAGATATATCATTGAAATTATTTGCCACTGATCTTCTTACCATTAAAATAGGGTCATTCATCATTGGTTCGATAAGATCTATTAACTTGTTTAGTTGATCCATATCTTCAATGAACTGTTTAATAGGAGAGCTAAGAGGTAATCGCGGCCGAGTTCCTTCTGATACTAGTCTCCTCAGATGAGGATTGGTATTTTCTCTCCAATTGTAGAAGTAATTAAACATTTCATCAGGATATTTTCTAATAAATGGTCTGATTGGTCCTTCAGAAGAAAATCTTTTAGTCATTTCAACTAATAGGCTTACCGATATATCCAGATGTTCCTTTTTTAAACCTAATTTAGAAACAATAGTACTCATTGGTAATATGTAGAACCCCTCATAACCCTTGAGGTCATCAATAATAATTTCTGGACCAAGTGATTTTTCAAGGATTATTGCGAGTTTAATATATTCATCAGGTAAATACTTTATTAGATAATCTCTAATCCTGTCATTTCTCTCTTTAAAATTCAGTGTATCAAAGTTCTTGAGTGTTTCATATTCAAATTCTTTTTTATTGAATTCAGGATAGTTCTTTTGAATCTGATTAGAAATATAATTCACAGTTTCTTGGTTAAATACTTCTCTTAGTTTAAATTCACTCATGATAGTAGTTATTTATTTCTAATATAAATAGATTGAGGACTTGATTTGAAGTGTAAATTGATTTAGAAATAAATGGATGGTGTTGACTTGGCTTCATTTATATTTTTTTAGTAGTATTCATTTATACTTTAACTAATGAAACAAGTTATTAATGAGTATGGTGCTAAATTTCCTATTGAGCGAACATACTTCTGAGGATGGGTTAGAAAGATATTATCACATTGATGATACATCTGAGGAGGAATTAAACAGTATTCGCTCAAGAGTTTGGCTTATTGAGGATGATGTCCTTGCATATAAGTCATTATCATATCCAACACTCTTTGCAATGGAAGTTGTAATGGATGAGATAGAAAGACTGAGTGCAGGATTAACTGAATTCTATCATTATAGTGATATAACAGAGGTTAGAGATAGAGGGACTGCAGAATTAAGACATTATGTTGCAGATCGTGTAAATAAAATGGAGGGGATGATTCACATCATTTATGTATATAATACCAATCGTTTTATGAGAACTGTAGTTAAATATTTTATGCGATTAATCCAGATTAAACCATTTTCAGTGGTAAAGAATCATGAAGACGCATTGAATGTTATTAAGGAATTAAGATCAAAACGAGGGTCTAAATAATAACTAACTGAATTTTTAAAGTGGCAGAATAATTTTTCTGAAATCTTAGTATTATTTATTTATCAAATCTTCTCAATTAATAAACATAAGTAAATTCTTAACTAGATATATTTATTAGTGGAATTACCTTTGTCTAAATATGATTTTATTCAAAAATGATGTAAAATTCATAATACTCACTTGTTTGTTAATTTCTATGGGGATTGCTGAAAATGTAGGTCAAATCTCTTCATCTACTCAGGATCATAGTCCCTTTGATATTTCCGTTGGTGAAAACATTCTAATTTCCACCTCTGATGAAATATTTCCTCATCATGTAGAACCAACATTGGCTTTATCTGATAATGGAGATATCGCTGTTGGTTGGAAAAATGCTTATACTGCAGATGGAGGTGGAGCTTCAGTATCATATTCCTTCTCTTCTGATGGAACTACTTGGTCATCACCTGGTTATCCCACTTCATTTTGGCCTGAAGGGAGTTCTCAATCTGATCCTTGGATGCATTACTATGGAGGTACATTGTATTTTCTGTATATTGAATTTAATATCTTTGATTCTCAATGTACAATGTCTTATACTTCAGATAATGGATTAACTTGGGATTACTCGCGTGCTACTTTTGGTACAGGTTTTGCAGATAAGGAAACCTTTACCATAGATGAAAATGGGAACATATTCCTGGTATATGATGATGTTAATCAGTATTCAGTGGATCTGAAATTATCTCGATCTTTTGACGGTGGAGTTACTTTTGTTGAGAATGTTACAATATCTGATTATCCTGACTTTGGTTATTTAGGTGGATATATTACCACCGGGTCACTAGGGCATGTTTTTACAACTTTTACCTATCTTGGAGATTCACCAGATTCAAGTGATATATTTTTTGATCAGTCATTAGATTTTGGTGAGACATGGTCTAATGATATAGATTTAAATCCTGATTATAATGCTTCAACCTTTACTTCAAATCCAAATACTGGTAGACCTGAAAAAGTAAGTTTAAGTGTTGTTCGAGAGCGAAATGACGTGTTATATGTAGCTTGGTCCGATGTATTTGAAGACTCAGTTAATAAGAATTGGGATGTGTATCTTAAATCATCCGATGATTTTGGAGGAACTTGGAGTAATAATATTAGAATTAATGAATTAATTGATTCCAATCAATGGATGCCTGATTTTGATTTTGATTCGCTTGGTAATCTTCATTTTATTTATTATGATTCCTCTGCTCAAAGTGGAATTTTACTTAAATATCGAATTTATGATCCTGTACGTAATATATTCAGTGAGGAGGTCACTATTCCAACTGTTGCAACAAGTAGGTCAAATACTCGACCGGGTGATTATGTTACCATTCGCATAGATTCTAATGATATTGCTCATGTAGTTTGGACTGATGGTAGAAATGAAAATTTAGATATATATTACTCTCAAGTTGTATCTACAGATTTTGTTCCATCTGGAGATTCTTCTCAATCAAATACAAATCTAGGGGATAATTCATCTGAATCATCTTCATTTCTTAATCTGAATTTAGTAATATTGCCTATTCTAATTTCTTTGGTTTTTGTGAAAAAACGACAAAAAAATTTCCCATAATTTATGATGAAGAATACTTTGTCATCATAAATTGGATTTTCATAAGTATCCAATAATTTTCCTACAATCGAGAAGAAAGAATTATTTGCCATCATGACTAAGGAAATATGTGGAGAGATTTCAGCTTCTTGAAGAAATTGATGTGTTGATTTCTCAAACGAAATATAAAAAAGCATCTCAACTAATCGAGGAGATAAAACTAAACACCTTTGAACCGATTATAAAGGATATTCTTGTAGTGCTAGAGATGAAATTAAATCGTACTTGGAAGTTTGATTTAAAAAATAAATTGGTAGATGATTTTCTAATCAATTTCAAGAGTCACAATTTAACTGAATGGTATGGTCAAGCAGTAGTTGAGTATCTCTATCCGCGAGTATTCAAAGGAGAATTAGACGACAGCCTGATTATTCTCAATGAAAATTCAGATTTATTAAATACAATAAAAAATAAAGAAACCTCAAGTACTATCCTTAATTTATATGGGATTATTAATGGATTTAAAGGGAATTTTGATAAGGCTTTACATTACTACCAACTTTCATATCAATTGAGACAACAACTACCGATTAATAAATTGATGATAGAAAGTTTGTATAATATTGGAGAGAATTATTTTTTTCAGGGAAATTATGAAAAAGCAGAAGAGGCACTGTCTTTGAGCTTGGCATCAATTAAGGAGGGTATTTCCTTCAGTACCCAAATTTACATTCTTCATGCATATTTCGATTTATGCTTGAAGTTAGGTGATTTGAATAAAGCAAATGATATTCATAATCAAATAGAATTATTATTGGAGGAATTTCCTGAATTCGATAGGATAAAACTCATTCATGTCTTAACCAAGGCACTTCTCCTTAAAAATAGCTCTAGGATGAAGGATAAGATGGTTGCGCAGGAATTATTAGCTGGTATAGATTTAAATGAAATCAATGATAATCAATTAAAACTTAAAGTATTAAAGAATCTTTGTGAATTACTACTGATTGAATTAAAGAGCACTGGTGATAATGCTGTTTTGATGGAGATATTAGATGCTGTTGGGGAATTAAATGCCACCGCAAATTTAATGAATTCCAATCGTGCAATTGTTGAATCATTACTATTGCAGGCGAAATTAATGTTAATTCAAGGGAACCTTGTTGTAGCTCAAACAATATATGAAGAGGTGGTGGAAATCTGTACTCATACTGATCTTGGTGAGCTTGGGATAGTTGCAGATGATGATTTTGAAAATTTCAAAAAACAGGTAATATCATGGCAAGAAATGATTGATAGTAATTCGTCTATTTTTGATAGAATTGAAAAAACCAAGATAATGAATTATATTAATTGGGTTAGTGATATTAGCAATCAATAGCTGATGATCTGTTTTGTAAATGTAGGATTATCAACCAAACAATGGTTAAACCAATATAATTCTATTCATCAATAGAATATGGATAATACGAATTTATAATTTGGAATCTAATTGGCTGGATGATAGCTGTTCTACTTAGATAATTTTAATGATTTTTTTCTCATGATAATCACCATTGATGCAATTCCAAATATCATATAGTTATTACTTATATTGAGAAATGTTGCTCCATCTTCATTATCATCTGTATTGGATATAGCGATGACTGTAATATCGATAAAATCGTGTTCCTGATTATATACGGCATCATAGACAATAATTTCATATGTATAGATACCAG
>JAOUKW010000305.1 GCA_029882335.1 Candidatus Heimdallarchaeota archaeon
CGATGTACACAGAACCGATGTAAATGAGTTTTATTTAAATATACTATCAACAATTATATCTTCCCAAAATTGTTTCTTGTTACCAGTGTCTTCAATACCACCCTCAAATGAAGAACTCCTAGAATCATATGGTGAAGATGAAATAATTATTTATAAATTACTTATCCAGATGATTTATACTGCCTCTGAAATAACTATTCATTATATACTATCTCAATTTGAAATCGATGTTCCATATTTACTACATATGATAACAAATTTAATCGAGGATAAATATATCATTCAATCTAAATCAAGTAGTATCATAGAGGCAAATACTGAAAAAAAAATATTTGAATTTTCTTAAGAGAATAGATTTAGGTACCCGAAATATATTTTATGCAAATATTGGTTTTATTAATTAATTATTACTTCATTATAACTAAACAAGATTGGAAATAATCAAAAATAGTAGTGAAAATCAACTAATTAACCTTTAATGGATAAAATAAATTAATAATGACATATTTTAGTAGATTCATTTCAAACTCAGTAGCTTTTAAATTTTTTAGCTAATCTTTTTATTTTTAAATATTGAAATCGTTTGAATCTAGTATGAAGAAGAGTTATAGTTGTCAACTATGTACGGAAAAACGTAAACTCATCATTGAATATGATGATTTACAACAAAATCTAGACACAAATAAAGATGGTTTGTTTTTTGTTTCTGATTTACATCAATGTGAAAATGGTTATCTAGGTGTAAATAATATTTATTTCAATGCAAAATTTGATGTCCAAATGATAGAGAATTTAGAAATAAAATATCAAAAAAGCCGTCCATTAATTGCAAAAAGTAAAAATGTTCCAATACCAACTGGTTATGAACCAGATAGATATTCACAGAAAATATTAATTTATGACCATACAAATGATTTCAAATTAAGGTTTATATTAAAAAATGCAGAAAGTGGCTATTTAATTAATTTAGGTAACGTTAAACCAAAGGAAGAAGTAATCCATCTTATACAATCAGATAACTATGATGTATCACTTGAAATATATGAATCTGAAATTAATTATCGAATTGAATTGCTACATTGGTTGAAGATTGGTATTGATTTTTTAGAATCAGCAAATATTAATAGTTTAAGTATTTTATTAGAGGTAATCAAATTTATTCAAGACATATTTAGAACAAGGATAGATAATTATTACTTAAATATGCTCAAATTGATATTATTATCTAAAGATACTATATTAATACCTGTTGAGTCTCATAAGCCTAGTATAACTGATCTTAATCCTATTTTTGGTATTGATGAAGGTGAAATTATTTTTCAAATCTTAAATGTAATTCATGCAATTAAGAATGTTTCTTTTTATCAACTAGCATCATTTTTCAAATTTGAAATCACTTATATTGTTCATCTCATTATATATCTAGTTGACGAGCAATTTATACATATTGATTTTCCTCAATCACAACTCCAATCAAGTATTACAACAGAGTATGGAATTTCTTTTTGATATTACACTATCATCACTATTAGTAATTCAATAAATTAAAACCAAATAATTATATGTGCTTTTGAATTTCTGAATCTAAATCTTTTTCATTCTTTATAATACTAAAGGTATATGGATATTTTCTATTTAATTGAAATTTGAGAATTAATTTAATAATTTTATTTACCTTAGAATCTATGAATATTATATGAGATACATTATGGATGGAGACTAAAAAATTATTAATTATTTTATTTTCATTTGCATTTGGTCTTCTTTTTAAATTTGTACCATTGTTTACTAAAATAAAAGAATCTAAATCTCGAGTCTTATCAATTATATATTTTGTCTGAATTGTAAGTATTTCTTCTGTAAAATCCTCTGGTTGTATCCAAATTATTGTATTTTCATAAACATTATGAAATACAATATTGTCTGTACGAAGAGAATTCATTTCTTTATATTATGTTATCATAACATATAAACATAGTATTGAGAGAAAAGTACTGTGATTAAAATGTGACAATAATGAATAAAATTACATTTACATATCTATCTTAAAAATTTGTTATATATCTCATGAATGAGTTCAGCTGATCTATTTGCGTATCCCCATTCGTTATCATACCATGCTAATACTTTTACCATATGTTTATTAACAACTTTTAGAAATGGCATGTCTATTATTGAGCTGTGAGAATTATGATTAAAATCACTACTTACAAGGGGTCTACTTTCACAAGTCATAATACCTGTTAAATAGCCTTGAGACGCTTTAATAAATGCTTCTGATACTTCATCTAAAGATATTTCATCAAGGAGATGAGCAGATAAATCGACTATTGAAACATTTGCTGTTGGTATTCTTATTGCTATCCCATCAATTTTTCCATTTAAATGAGGTAATACTAGACCAATTGCTTTACTAGCACCTGTAGAGGTCGGAAACATATTTAATGCCGATGCCCTCATTTTGCGAAAATCTTTATGTACTGAATCTAAAAGCCTTTGATCATTAGTATATGCATGAATTGTAGTCATTACTCCATTATCAAATTTAAACCGATCATCTAAAACTTTTACCACTGGAGCTAAACAATTCGTGGTGCATGAGGCATTACTAATTAAGTTATGATCAGCTTTGAGTAAATTATTGTTAATTCCTCTAACTATTGTAATATCAACATCATTTTCAGTATTGCTAGGTGCTGATAAAATAACTTTTTTACTTCCTGCGTCTATATGCTTTTGTAGATCAGCCCTTGTTCTAAATCTACCTGTACATTCAATAACTACGTCAGTATCCATTTCTCCCCAAGGTAGATTTGAAGGGTCTTTTTCAGAGAAAGTTAAAAAATCATCACCATTGAAAATCAATGAATCTTGGGTTACTTCAACACTCCCTTCAAACTTCCCATGAACTGTATCATACTCAAATAAATGAGCAAGGGATTGCTTATCTGCTATATCATTTATGGCAGTAATGTCTACTTTTTCCTTCATTTCCATTAATGCTCGTAGGACAAGACGACCTATCCTTCCAAATCCATTTATGCCAACTTTTACAACCATATCAATTAATTTGTGTTGCTAAATCATAAAGTATTTCATGTTAGATTTATATGTTGCATAATTTCCTTATTTTTCTGAATTATTTGGGTTATTACCCGTTTAACTTATAAAAAAAATATTGATGATTTCAATAATGTATTTTGTCTTAAGATTAATTTGTATTATGGTTTTCGTAAATTACGTGGCTTGATTTTGCAAAGAATTCTACTAGGTCTCTTAGACTTTTTATAGTTGCTGTTTCATTTGGTCCATGTACATTCCATCCAACTGCTCCGATGTCAATTGTTTGTACTCCATATTGTGCAAAAAATCTTCCATCTGTGGCCCCACCTCGTTCAGCACTTTTATCATTGTATCCTAGTGATTTTAGGAGATTTGTGGTGCTAACAACAAGAGGTGAATCATCTGGAGTGGCTATAAAACCAATTGACTTCAAATAATCAATAGTAAAATTTCCTTTTGTATCTTTTGCTATTCGGTTAACCTCCTCCACTAATGGTTTTGCTTCTTCAGATAACATTACACGAACATCCAAAGATAATCGCCAATAATCATCAAATTCTTCAATTACATTAGCAGTAGAATTAATTCCATAATCCGAGTGAGCTTCTGTTTCAAAAGACATTTCCATTAATTTATTTATGATTAAAAGTAAAGAATGTAAACCTTCATCATATTCTATAATTGTTCCTTGCTTATCATAAACAGCATATTCTAAGTCCAATTCATTTGGGATAACATTTATCTTTACAAATTTCCCTGATAGAGATATCGGTAGCAAATTATTTTCTATAACATCAACGCAAGCAAGTTTAACACAGTGACTATCTACTTCTTTATCAAAATATGCAGCATGAGAAGTGAGAGCACTTTTAATTTCGGTTGTATATTTCTTCTTTATTTTTGTTCCTGTGGTTTGAACTAATTTCTTAGGTGATTTAACGTAGACATTAAATACATTTCGCCTACGAGTTATGATTTCCATACCTGCTGCATCTGCAGTAATTACATAGTCTGGTAAATTACTTTCTTTATTTAATTTTTCTACAATAACCTTAGTTCCATCTTCCCCTCCAATCTCTTCATCTCCTGTTATGCCAAACATTATTTTAGATTTTGATTTTGATAATTCAGGTAATGCAGTTAGCATTGCTGCAATACCTCCTTTCATATCAGATACTCCTCTTCCAATTACAACTTCTGTGTTGTTTTCTGTACTTGTAATCATCTCTTGTGCGTTTGTATTCCATCTATCATCCCATGGTACCACATCCACGTGACCACTATAAAATATACTTGGAGATTCTCCTTCTTTAACTGCAAATAATGAAATATGACCATTTGATTCAATATACTCAACTTTAAATCCATTCTCCTTTAGACGAGGCTCTACTTCTTCTTCTAGTAATAACTTCACTTCTTTTCCAGGGCTATTTTCATTTGTACGTGTATCATACTTGATTAATTTGCCTAGAAGCTCTATAACATCCATAAATTATTTTTCACCTATTTACTTATATCTGAATGTTTTTAGAAATTTAGTTTTATGTTATTTTATTTATTTTATTTTCGATTTTATATTTTTATTTAATTTCATTAATTGCTTTAAAAATTATTTATCTTCAGATTCAGTATATAATAAATAATATTTTCTATTTCTATTGTTGATTGATTATAGTATACATTCAAAAGAGTCTATAAATCTGCTAAGTCCGACAAAATCCGTAAACACAATATGCAGAGCTAAAATATTGATTACTATTTTTGCAAAGGAATTTACTACTGTAAAATATTTTACAATGTTTGGTTTGAATAAAAATACCATTCGAAAAATTCTTCGAGAATTTAACAAAGATCAATTAGTTCTCGAACGATTTAGTTTATATCGAATTACAGCTATGGGTGTTGATTTGGTTGAGAAATTACTTATTGATAGAAATTTACAAGAATGGTCTCAACAATACTTTAATATTCAAGAAATAATGATTCCAAAAATATTGAAATTATAAAATTGAATATTATAAAAAAATCAGATTATAAAGTGATTTTTATGTATCCTTCAAAATTCAAATTGATATCTCATAAAAGCAAACTTT
>JAOUKW010000022.1 GCA_029882335.1 Candidatus Heimdallarchaeota archaeon
GCTTTAGTTAATTTTGCCTGATGAAGAGATACTAATCGCTTGATACCCTGAAAGCTCATTATTACATCACCTGACTTTTTCTCCTTTATGGTTCCTATGAAGTCTAATACAATATACTCATCTTGAGTTAATTGTTCTTCACGATAAAGATCTGAAATCAAAGATGATGAAATATCTCGTGTTTCAAGTGGCTGAATTAAATTAGGTTGGATGAAAGGATCAAATTCCAAGGTGTCAAAGTGTGAATCCATAGATATTCCCTATCCGTTACTATTATTATACGATCATAGAATTAAAATGATATTATTGAGGAAAGTGATTAATTTGAAAATTTATACATAAATGATCTACATTTAAATAAATCAATTAAAAAATTAATATTTTTTGTGGAGATTATCAATATGGAATATACAAATAAAATTGCAATTATTGGTGTCCCTCAAGATCTTGGTGCTTCAAGAAGAGGTGTAGATATGGGCCCTAGTGCAATTAGAGTTGCTGGTTTAAAAAAAAAGTTGGAGACCTTAGGTTATCAAGTAAATGATTTTGGTAATATTGAGTGTCAAGACATTGAAATAAGTGAAAAAGAAGAGAGTATTAAGAATCCCAAATTAAAACACAAAAAAAATATCATAAATACCTGCACTAATTTGAAAAAAACCGTTGAACAAGTAGTTTCGGATGGGTTCTTTCCGCTTATCCTTGGAGGTGATCATAGTCTCACAATTGGTACAATGGCTGGATTGAAAAAACGAACTAATGGTAAAATAGGTATTATTTGGATAGATGCACATGGTGATTTTAATACAGTATCAACAACACCATCAGGAAATATCCATGGTATGCCTTTTGGAGTAATTACAGGTAGAGGTGATAAAGATCTTTTGGAAATTGGTCCATCACCAACTGTATCTGAAAAAAATTCGGTGTTAATTGCAGTACGTGATTTAGATGGTGGAGAAATTGATAATTTGATAAAATCACAGATAACAACTTTTACAATGCATGACATTGATGAATTAGGAATTGCAGAAGTATCTAGAAGAGCAATAGATATTGCATGTAAAGAGGTTGACTATCTGCATGTATCATTTGACATTGATGCTTTAGATCCTTCAGTGGCACCAGGAACAGGTACACCTGTTGTTGGAGGTTTAACCTATCGAGAAGCTCACTTATTACTTGAAAATATACATAAATCGGGGATATTATTTTCTTTTGAGATGGTTGAAGTTAATCCAACCCTAGATGTGAGAAATCAAACTGCGAAACTTGCTGTTGATTTAATATCATCTGCTTTTGGTAAAAAAATTATTTGATTTTATCGAAATTTATAAAATCGATCTGGATCTAATTCAATAAACACTAGTTCACCAAGTTTTACAGGAGAATTGTTATTCATCTCAAGTAATGTACCATCCATTAATCGCAGATGAATGGTTTCCCTGGTTTGTGAAATTACTTTCGCAGCGATTCCATTTTGTGATAATTTAATTGCATCTGTTGGAATAATTACATCTGATAAAATCCCCTCAATGGAGCCTTTAGTAATTACATTTGATAGATTCATAATCCTTGCAACTTCTGTATTAAAAGGTCTATTGGATATATGCATTGGACTACCCTGCTGGATTATCATCTGATCGGATAATATATACAAATAATCAGAAATTAATTCTGCCTCCATTGATGAATGAGTGACATGAATTGTGGTAATACCTGTTTCTAATTGAATGTCTTTCAACAATAATGATAATTTCTTTCGTTCAGGTGTATCTAATGAGCTAAAGGGTTCATCCATAAGGAGAACTCGTGGTTTTAGAATCAATGATCGAGTTAGTGCAACTCGTTGTTTTTCTCCCCCACTCAATTTTTCAATATTTCGATCTAACAGATGGTTAATTCCAGTTAATTCGGAAATTTCTAAAATCATAGATTTTCTTCTTTCTCTTGATAATTTTTTAGATAACAGACCATACTCAACATTTTTATAAACATTCATACTTGGAAAAAGTAGTTGCTGTTGAGGGACCCAACCGACACTACGATCTTTTATGGATAAATTAGTTACATTGATGTCATCAAAATAAACTTCACCAGTATAATTTGTTTCAATTCCTGCAATTATTTTTAAGATGCTTGTTTTACCAATTCCAGACTTACCCAGTAAGGTATTTAACTTCCCAGAATAAAACTCTACAGATAAATTTTCAAATAGTATATGATTTGAATACTGTAAAGTTATTTCTCTAAGATTGATTATCATACATTCAACTCCATTCCACCTAATTTTTCAATTAGTATAAAAGAGATTATGGCAAATATGCTTAGTATAGATGCATAGATATGAGGTAATAAATTGTTTCGACTAGCAAAAAATTTACCAATGGATACTGATAAAGTAGTCCATTCACCTCTAACTAAATAATATGTGGCACCAAATTCTCCAATAGAAATAGCAAATGAAAAAACCATAGCGATTAAAATAGATGATTTCAACATTGGGAAGATAATAAATCTTAATTTTTGTAGTTGACTAGCTTGTAGTGTCTCAGACATGATCATTAAATTAATAGGAATTCGTTTCCAAGATGAAATTAATATTTTCATTGTAAATGGCACTGCAGATAAAACATGTAAGATTAATATAAATATCCAAATATATTCTCCAAATGCAGAATACGAACCAAATGCTACTACATATGAGTAACTTAATACAATTGATGAACTTCCAAGCGGTAATAATAGATAAATATCAAAAAATTTCATAGACCTATTAGATGTTAAATTGCTCAATCCCAATAATAAACTCAGACTAAATAATAAAATAATACATGAAGTTAATAAACCAAAAAAGACAGTATTTTTTACAACTCTTATTGGAGTAGTTCCCAAGTATCTCTCATAATTATCATTAAATATGCTCAAAAGTGAAATTTGAGGATCTAAAACTAAACCCATCAATGCTTTGTAGATTACTATAAACATAGGAAAGTTAGTTATCAGAATTATAAATATGATATATGGGATTGCCTTATAAGGAGAAATATATGGTTTGAATTTTTCTCCTTGAGTATCAAATAATTGATATGTAGTTACTTTTGTATAAAGTAGCAATATGGTAAAATTAATAGACAATTGTAAGATAGCTAATAAAGCAGCCAATTCCGTGTTCAATTGTAATTTAGATTGAGTAAATATCATAACCTCAATAGTTTGGTATCGAAATTGACCTAATAGTAGAACAATTGCAAATGAATTAAAAGAATATAGAAAGACCAAAATCATTGCTGAAAGTAATGATGATTTAATATGAGGAATTGTAATGGTTGTAAATCGTTGTATTTTAGAAATTCCCAAGGTCTCTGCTAAATCATGATAGTCTTTTGATTCCTGAATAAATGAAGACTCACTGATCCTAGAGACTACAGATATATTGTATATCACGTGAGCGATAACAATACCCCAGAATGAAAATGGACTGAATGTAAATCCCATTATTATGAATTCGGTGCGAAATAATACCACGAATCCTAATAATAAAATTAAAGGAGGAAATATGAAAGGAATTGTAATTAAGGCTTTGAAAAATTTTAGTCCAACTATTTTACTTCTAGCTAATAAATAACCGGTTGGTACACCAAATAAACAAGAGAGTATAACTGTTAAAATAGATTGAGTAAAAGAAAATAACAAAAATCGAACAATTAGAGGATGTTGCAATAATTTTATAGAAACATCAGAGATAATAATCTGGTAAATTAAAAATAATAGAGGTAAATAAAAAAATATACCTAGAAAAAGAGTAACAGGAATGAAATTTAGCTTAAATTTGAACCTTTGCAATATTAAATTACCTTTTTTATATTTCGTCTGATTATTGGAAGGATAAGAAGCACACTGAAGAATAGTAGATAATTGAAGTTTAAAAATGCAGGATCATATCCCTCAACCCATACAATTTCCCATTCACTTAACCAATTATCCAAATTACTCTCTAAAATATCTGTTGTAATCCGAGTATTTAATGGATAAATCGTATTTGGTTGAATTACATCAGAATAACAACTGGGTTGCTGAATATTTGATCGTGAAGGATACATCCACTGATTCATGTATATTTCATTTTGTACTTCTTCACTAACAAACCAATCAATAAACTCTTTGGCTAAATCTTGATTATCAGAATTTTTGACAAGACCTAACCCCTCAATTTGCTTCCAACCCCAAGTATTCCCTTGTTCATTAGATAAAAGAGCAGAAGTTGAATAATCATCATAGAGACAAGCACCATATGCAGGGCTTGTGGTATATGAAACCATTATAGATTTGCCAGATTCCTCTGTATAAAGCAATTCGAAAGCTTCACCCCACGAACTTGTGAGATGAAAGTTTTCTGCAGCCATATCCCAAAATTCTCTCCAATTCCCATCAATTACTCCGTCTAGATCAATTTCGGGATCACCATAGATACCAATTGTCCATAAAAAGAAACCAAGTCCAGGTGAAGAAAGAAGTGGATTCTGAATTATAATTTGATTTGATAGCTCCTCAGTTAATAGATCTTCCAATACAAAACTACCAGGATTAATCGACGGTAGCCGATCATTCAGATACCAAAGACTAATAATTCCATAATCATAAGGAGTGAGTAAATTATCAGAAGCAAGCTCTTGAACAAGACCATCCTCAAGATAATTTAGCTGTGTTGACACATAGGGTTGTAAAATATCTTGATTTCTTGCCTTTTCTATTAAAATATTGTCAATACCTATTAGTACATCTGCAATTGGATTAGACTTCTCAGCTGACGCTTGGATGATAATACTTGCAGCATCTTCAAATAATACTACTTCAACACTCCCATAAGGAAGTCCTTGATACGTCTCAAACTGTCTATCGAATTGATAGCCAGGATCTGCAAGTAATGAATCATAGGTATATATGGTCAGTTGTGCAGTAGAACCTTCAACTCCGATGGATATTGATGGGATCATTGCCAGAACAAGCATTAATGTTAAACAACTCAAAAGAAATCTATTTTCCATCAAATTTCCTAAGGAATGTTAATATATTAATAATATTATAGTGTTATATAACCCCCAAATATAGTGAAAATTTATGCGATTCCCCTGTGAACTTATTTCAGAACCATATTTAACACAGATTAGAATGAATATAACTCATAATTTAAGAGAACAAGGTTATTCTCAGAATCAAATCGCGGAGTTATTACAGGTGACTCAACCAGTAATTTCGGGGTATCTAAAAAAAATTAAAATTGATCGAGAGATTGATTCAGATTTACAATTAAAAAGTCAATTTCTCGCGAATAAAGTTTCTAAACTAATAATCTCTAAAGGAATACATGGTATTAATCAATCTATTGAGATAATCTGTCAAGAATGTAAAATTATGAGACAAGCTGGACCAATTTGCACATTACACAAACAACAGGTAGCATATCTTGACAATGATTGCAGAAATTGTCATTCAAGTCATGAACTTATTAATCTACAAATTGATAAATATGAGATTATAAATGAGTTGATTACAGGCATCGAACAAATACAAAATCATCGTAACATCAATAAAATTATACCCGAGATAGGTATGCAACTTATCTTAGGAATAAAAGAGATGACCACTATGTTAGATATTGCTGCATTTCCCTCACGAATAAACAAGAGAAAACATTCGAATCCCCTTTTTGAAAGGCCCATCTTTGGCGGATCTGAAACGATGAGTCAATTTCTCCTTCATTTGAATCAATTTAATACTGACATTACATGTGCAATCAGCATTAAAACAACAAAATTATTGCTAAATAGACTATCAAATATCAATATTAAGTCAATTGACCTTGATGGTTTTGATATAAATTACAAAAATATCGAATTAAATCAAATTAAACAATTACCATTAATAGTCATAGACAAAGGAATTGTTGGATATGAGGCAATAAGTTATTTAATTGCATCAACGATGGACATTTTAGTAGAAACTACTAAAATTTTATTAAATCAATTAGATTAAGTTGTTTTTTTTAATTTTAGGTAGAAAAAACAACGAGTAATTTTTTCTGGTAATTCAAAATTTGATTGCATTTCAATACTTCTTACTTCATATCTAATGATCTTACTTTGCTCGGTTAACAAGTTAGTTGGCAATATTTTTTGAAAATAATGAATATCTCTTAAATTTATATTTCCTATAATCTTGTTATTATCATTTCCAATTTGATTATGATATTTATTCCTTGTTTCCCAGTATTCATCCCCGATTGAATAATCCACGATAATCAAACTACCACTCTGATCCAATTTATTACCAGCATTTTCTAATATAGATTCTAAACTAGGATAATCACTCAATGTAAAGAAGAAAGTTATCAAGTTTATTGAAGCCTTTCTAATAGGAATATTTTCATATGTTCCTTGAATTTTATGCAAGGATACTTCATTAATACTCAGCATGGCAAAAGACCAGTCCAAACCTAATTGATTTGGTAAATGACCGTGTTTTTGATTGATCACCGATTGAATATAACCTGCACCAGTTCCCAAGTCCAACCAGTTTGAATTCATTAACAAATTTAAATTAATTTCAATAACTTTGTTTACAACTTCTGCTCTAGTACCACCACGTAGAAATTTCTCTGCGCGGGATAGGTCACTCCAATGATTCTTTAACTTAGTAAAATCCCCTGCAAAAAAATTATTTTTCATCATTATCTGTTCAAAATTAATAGTTTTTCACCATTTATTTTAGTCATATACATCAATAATTAAAAAAAAAATATCTTATTGCAATTTGAGATAATTTTAATGAACTATCAACCAAGTCATGAGCTGATAGAAAAATTTGATAAAGTTTTTAAAACTGTCAGAAAAAACGGATTAATTATTCCTTTTTCTATTGATACCATACTGAAAGACATGATTGATCTTGGAATTTCTCCCTTACAAGCAATTGATATAGCTTACTCAATTCATCCATTTTTAGCTGATGGAATCGATACCAAAAAAATATTTCAGCTTATTAGCCAATCAGCAGAAATTTTTGTTCCTGAAAAAGAGATTCAAAATATTTTAAAAACCGTAAATGAAATTCTGTTAAATAATAATACGAGAATACCATTTAATTATACTTCAGTACGATTAATCCTATCTAATTATCTTATTAAATTTCAGTATAGTAACTCAATTTTAAAAGAATTAACTGATGAAATGGTTAGAGTTTCCAAATCATTGAGATTGACAGAGATTAAAGAAGTAACCATTGAAAAATTAATTCCAGCAGTGACACGAAATATACTAGGTATAAATCCTTTTATTCAAGAAAGATGCTTAGATGATTATAAAAATACCTTAAACATCGTTAAATTAATTAATAATGCTTGGGATTTAATTCCCAAAGAAGAAAAGGTATCGAACCTGATTTCCCTATTTAATTCAATTTATAGGGTGATACTACTATCATTTAATTATTTACCCGGATCAAATATTCATAAAACTATGTCTCAAGTAAATAAATTTGTTGCTGAATACAGTCATAAGGAACATGATAGTATACAAGCAAAAGAAATTTATCTGCTAGGTAAATCAACCAAAGAACTATTGGACATTCTAAATCATAAAGATAATCAAACAATACATCTGCATGTTTGGTTAGAATTCATAGATATACTAGCTGAAGTTGTTAAAGGATTAATGAATCGTGGGGCAATGAAGTGGATTATTGTAGTTGACCCATTTGGAAATGAATTATATGCGAAATTCTCTACAAAAACTAATCATAATAGACCATTAATGGCAATGGCGTTATCAGGTATACAAACAATGATTAATGAATTAACAGATCAATCAATTAAACAGATTGAACATACAGAAGGATCATATCTATTAATTGAAAGGAGACAGCTATTCTCTGTACTTACAATGGTTGATTTGTCGACGCATTTAGTCAGACAAAAATTAGAAGCATTAGCAGACTATATTGAAATCGAACTGCATTTGGAGATTAAAGAATTTAGAGGTGGAGTTAAAGTATTTTATACAGTATTAGACAAATTTATTGATGAACATTTAAAGAATTATATTTGACCAAGAGTTTTCTATTCTATAGATTAATTATCGATTTATTTTTATCTCTTAAATATCTAAAATTATCAGAGAATGACGCTAGAAAAAAGTTCCAGAGAGAATCGATCTCCTACGACATTTTGGATGGAAAAGGAACTCAAGATAGAAGCACAAAAAATAGCTCAGAAAATTAATATTTCATTAACTGATTTGATTAATAAATCTGTTCAAAACTACCTTGATAGAGGTTTCAAACAAGATGATGAAGAAATGGGGAAAAAAATCGCAGCAGCAGTTATGTCCCACGATATTAGAGAATCAGGTATTTATGAAAATAAAATTAATGAAATCAACTCTGAAGTTAGAGGTTTGGTTGCAAGGGTGAATGAAATGGAAAACAGAATGGAGAAATTTTCCACTAGCGATGATATTGACACTAAAATAAGAAGATTATTTGAATTAAAAGTTGACCCCATTATTAATAGATTAAGTGATATATTGGAAAATATTCAGAAGAACTAATCAAAGGTTCTTTTACAAATTTTGGATTCTGGAATTTTCTCTCCACAAGGACAAGTCTCAGGATTATTATACCGTAATTGAATTTGATTTACTAATTCACAAGATGCAATTAACATCAATTTTGATGCTTCATCATGTGCTTGTTCAACCGTCATACCGAGGGAATCAACAAGATAAACTTCCAATAGACGATGGTGTTTCAATTTTTCATATGCTGTGTTTTTTCCCTCATCTGTAATCTTCACGGGCATACCTTTACTATGGGTAATCCAACCTTTATCCCTAACTCGTTTAATTGCAGTTGAAACGGTGCTCTGAGGCATTTGCAATTCATCTGCAATTACTTTACTTGTTAATCCCTCAGTCACCAAATTTCGATCTCGTCTACCTCTGAAACCTCTTGTAGTTGTACTTTGTGAAGCAATGGCTGCCTCATAATTTTTTATCAACAGAATCATCATAATAGTTTCATTGAATTTACCTCGAAGTTCTTTACCCATTTGCTCTTGTATTTCTTTGATTAGTTTAGGAGTCAACAAACAAATCTAAAACAACCGTATAACGATTAATAATAAAATTCACTATATTCTCAATCTATATTTACCAATAAGAAAATATTCATTGATCTTTAATAGGAATTTTAGGATCAAATTTTAGCATTTTTAGTATCATAGGTAAATAATTAATACTTTTTATTAATTTCATATCTGGAATATTCATATAATAATTAATTGGGTCTCCCAAAATATAATCTTTATTCCTATAAAAAGAATATAACTGAGTATAGACCTCATCAAAGCTTTCCTTGGATTCATGAGCAGAAATAATAAAACCATCTAAATTTTTGTATATATAGAAATGAGGAGATAATAACATACGTATTTTCTCAGATGTTTCTGCTCTATCCTCGGGGGCTAATTTTGGTCGATATTTTGTATAATTAAAAACAAGTGTTTTTAAACCCAATCTTTCTATATCTGGAACTACACGAGGGAAACATATTTTCTTTTTTAAGAATTTTCTTTTGGCATTGGCAACAGTATTTCTAGAAACACCTACTTCATCTGCAATTAAAGTATCTGTTTCATCAGGATATTTAATTAATCCGGCAAGTACTTTTTTCTCAGCTTTGGTTAATTTGATTCTCTTTATTCGACCAAAAGGAATAGATTTTCTAGTTTCATATGGTTCTGATGAAAATCCAAACAAACGTGCCAATAAAGATTCATAATCTAGAAAACTTAACATCTGTGAAATTTCAAAGGGAAAAGCCACATGAGTCATACCATCCTTTGAAAGGAATTTATTTTCACTATATACCTGCATAAATTCCATTTGATTCTTGGCATATTCCGTATAATTTTGACTTACTGATAAACTAAATGAATGATTGGCTTCTGATACAACATAAAAATCTTCAGTAAAAGATTTTACCATATCACCAGCAACCCTCATTCTTTCGTCAAAGGTTGTGAAGCGATTTAACTCACCAAACATAATGAATAATAATTCAAAATCTAACACTGGGAAATTTGGAATAAAAAATCGATGATAATAATGAGATTCCTTTAATCTAGTTTTGATTGAGCTAAATGTAGATTTCTTCATACCAATATGACTATGAATTGCTTGATCTGTCAAATCGGGCCATTTTACAAGACTATGTAACACTCTTGCTTCATTTTGGGACAAATCAAAATTCAAATCACTATCTCCAATTCGTTGAAATGAACTCATTATTTTATAATAATATGAATTATTACAAAAAGTGTTTGATTGATCACATTAATTTCAAAACTCTGACATTTTAAAAAAAAGAAGGGGAAACATAAAAAATTAGATTTAATAATTAACAAACCCTAAAAACCAGTTTTGGATGTGGCGGTTTATTATTACGAGTTACCTCATACAACTGGACTTTTATATCGTTTTAGAAGTAGAGAACTGGTCACAACGCTGACAGAGGAAAATGCCATAGCCAATCCGGCAACTTCTGGTGGGAGTGTAAAGGTCTCTGATGTAATTGCTCTTATTAGGGGGATAAATATCCCTGCTGCAAGTGGGATACCAAGTACATTATATCCAAACGCCCAAACAAAATTCCATTGAATTCTTCTAAAGGTAGTTCTAGATAAATCAATTGCAGTTACAACATCTCTCAAATCACTTTTCATCAACACGATATCAGCTGTTTCAATTGCAACATCTGTACCAGCTCCAATTGCCATACCAATATCTGCTTGAGCTAGTGCAGGACTGTCATTGATCCCATCTCCAACCATAGCGACTATTTTTCCAGTCTCTTGTATTTCTTTCACTTTTTTAGCCTTGTCTTCTGGTAGTACCTCTGCCATTACATTATCAATTCCTACTTCAATAGCAATTGCCTTTGCAGTACGCAAATTATCACCAGTGACCATCCAAACATCAATTCCTAATTTCTTTAGGGCAGTGATTGCTGCAACAGATTCTTCTTTTACAGTATCAGCAACTGCAAGAATACCTGCGAGTTTACCATCAATTACTACTAACATTGCAGTTTTGCCTATATTTTCCAATTCCATCATCTTTAAATCGGTTTCCTCAGAAATTGCCAAATTCAATTCTTTTAATAAATATCTTGAACCTACAATAATTTCCTTTTTGGAAACAACTGCTTTTACACCCTTACCAGCAACTATCTCAAATTCAGTAGGTTGGTGTAATTTTTCCAAATTTTCCTTGCCATATCGAGTGATCGCTCTTCCTAATGGATGTTCACTTCCGGATTCTGCAGAAGCTGCAAAATATAAAAGGTCGTTTTCAGAAATTTCAGATAATGAGATAATATCTGTTAATTCAGGTTTTCCATGAGTAATTGTTCCTGTTTTATCTAAGATTATGGAATTTATTTGGTGAGCTGTTTCTAATGGTTCTCCACCTTTTATTAAAATTCCATTATCCGCACCTAATCCAGTCCCTACCATCACCGCGGTGGGTGTTGCTAACCCAAGTGCACAGGGACATGCAATTACCAAAACAGAGACTGCAAGCAGAAATGAAAAGAGGAAATTCGATGTTCCAGCAGGTAACCAACTTTGAGGAACAACACCAGTAGACAGGAGAATATACCATATAATGAAATCAAGTATTGCGATTCCTACTACAATAGGAACAAACACTGATGAAATTCGATCAGCCATTGCTTGAATAGGTGCCTTAGATGACTGAGCATCTTCGATTAATTTTATTATTTGAGATAAAGCGGTTTCAGACCCAATCTTGGTTGCTTTCACAAAAAGAACACCATTTTCATTGATTGTTGCTCCAATAACATCATCATCCTTTTGCTTTGTAACTGGAAGGCTTTCACCTGTAATCATTGATTCATTTACTGCAGAATTACCATCTACGACAACTCCATCAGTAGGAATTTTTTCACCAGGATATACTTTCAAAATATCATTTTTCTGGATCATTTCTAGTGAAATTTCACTTTCATCAATCATGTTACCATTTTCATCATAATTTACTAATACAGCGGATTTTGCCTGAAGATTAACTAATTTTTTGATTGCTTCAGATGTCCTCCCTTTAGCTCTTGCTTCCATATACTTACCAAGAATAATAAAGGTAATTAAAAGTGCAGAAGTCTCAAAGAAGATAGCTCCTTCAAATTGAGGTACTATCATTCGATAGATCATTGAAAATAAACTGTAAAAATAGGCTGCAGACGTACCTAACGCAACCAATACATCCATTGTGGCTGTTTTATGTGAGAGAGCTTTATATGATTTGACATAAAAACCATAGCCAATCCAAAATTGTACAAAACTTGCTAGAACAAACATTATGAATTCTGTCAGAAATAAATTAGGCAAAATTTCTACCATGTAAAACCCATGAAATGAAGGAATGAACATGAAAACCATGGAAATGAGAAATATAGGAAAAGATAAAACGCTGCTGTAAATTAATTTTTTCTTCCATTTTTCAATTTCCTCTTTTTTACCTAATCTATCAATGTTTACTTTTTCTTCTGAAATGCTTGCTGAATATCCAATTTCTTCAATATATCCAATCAAATTTCGAGGTCCAGTTATGTTAGAATCATACTCTATTTTCGCTTTTTCAGTGGTTAGATTTACACTAACACTTTTTACCCCTGATTTAGTCCCTACATGTTCTTCAATTGCATTAACACATGCTGCACAAGTCATTCCATTAACATCAAATGTAATTGAACCAGGAGTGGAAGCTTCTACTAATTCTGCAGAATATCCAATCCCTGTTACCCATTCAATAATTTGATTGTCATTGATTGAGGAATCATATTCAATTTCTGCTTGCTCACCCAACAAATTGACACTGACTTTCATTATACCTTCTTGTGAACCAACAAAACTTTCAATTGAATTAACACAAGAAGCGCACGTCATACCTGTAATATTAAATATATTTTTTTTCGTAGCTTCTGTTTTACTCACTTTAACCACCTTGTAATAATAAGCTATATTGACATATATCAAATTTTGACCTATTATTATTTGACATATTATAATATGACATATCAATTTATAAATATATCGACATGTCGAAATATGACATATTAGATTTTGACATATTTATTTCATAATTTAATATGCATATGTTAGATGAAAATTCAGGATATTTAATTCAATCTGTAGTGATAATATAATTCGATTTTTATGAAAATCCATAAAAATAAAAATATGATACCTGACGAAATTAGTCCAGAAACACAAGAAATACTAGATACATTAATAGCAGAGGAAATGACGGTTGAACGAGTCCCTGGCTTAAGTATGGCTATAGTTAGTAAAGGAAAAATTATTTACACACAAAATTATGGATCTAAAAATTTAGAAGAAAGAATTCCTTCTGATTCAGACACCTTATACAGGATTGCATCAGTAACTAAATCGTTTATCTGTGTAGGTATTTTACAACTTCATGATTTGAAAAAGATAAATATTCATGACCCAATTTCAAAATATCTACCAATTAAACTAGGATTTGAAGAAAATCCAATTACCATTCACCATTTAATGAACCATACATCAGGAATTCCAGATATTGTTGGAGGGGTGAGCTATCACCAATTTTACCATTTAATTGATGATTCACAAATCCCACCATTCATTCCTTTTACATCTTGGAATGACTTGTACAGACATCTAAATGGAGCTCAGGAATATATCACCGATATACCTGGAAAGAGATTATATTACTTCAACATAGGATATACTTTGTTGGGTAGAATTATTGAATTGGTTTCAGGAATGTCGTTAAATGAATATTTACAGCAGAATATTTTCAGTCCATTAGGTATGGAAAACTCCTCATTCATTGTTGAAGATGCTGAAAAAACAGGAAATCTGTCTACACCGTATAAATTAGGTAAAAATAATATCGTTGAAAAAACATCATATTATGCAGTGAACAATACATTTGGATATGCACCAGGGGGATTATTTTCATCAATCAATGAGTTATCTAACTATATGATCATGATTTTAAATAATGGGGAATTCAATGGTAAACGTATATTATCTGAACATTCAATAAAATTAATGCAAGAATTTCATTTTAGTGAAACCAAAAATTCACAATTATTTGGAAATACTATTGGAAATTTTGGTAAAGCAGGATATGGATACGGATTTGGGGTACATGATGATTTTTATGGTCATAAACTTGTCCACCATTCAGGATCTCATATTGCATCTAGTGCATGGTTCGCAATGATACCTGATCTTAATTTAGGTGTAATTTTCCTTGCAAATAAGCATCCAAGTCCTAGAATGTTTGCGCTTGCAACCTTGGGTCTACTGCTTAAGAAAGATATACACTATCAATTCCCTATATTGAAAAATAGAACATTGTTTAAACAATTAACAGGTGTTTATCACACATATAAGTCAATTTCAAAAATAAAAATTGTCGCAAAAGGTGGTTCTCTTTTCTTCTGTAGTCTAGATGATAAACACCAAGTACCCATTCATCGACAAGATGATTTATTGTATTATTTTGCAACGGCTTCAGGAGAAAAAGATCCTGTAGAATTCGAGATAGACCAACAGGGTCAAGTTTGGCTTCATCATGAAAGAAGAAAATTCAAAAAAATAAGAAATTTAGATCAATAGCTCAAACCTAATGTTGAATTCCGTTTCTTTCTCCAACTATCAATTTCAGAGGGATTAGTTGGATATTCTGAATAAATTTTTTTACATACATCTGTTTTTCTGAAAATTGATCTGATCTTAAATAATATCTTAGGTTTTTGTAATAAGATGAGAAATCTCTTGAAGATATCTAATTTTGAAAGGGCAATCGTCTCTCCCGAAAATACTAAATTTAACTCTTCCTCATTAAAAACTTTCTTTTTTATTAGAAATTCAAGACCTGAAACCTCGATATCAATTAAAAATCGTTTGAATAATTCGGATTCAGTGTGTTTTCTACCATAATGTTTTGCTACAGCAACATTATAATCCCATATTCCTTCACGTGTATAGTTTTTTTGTTTCAGTGCATTAATTAATGTTTTTCCCAATCTCATGGCAGTATCAAGCGCAGGACCATGACCTTCTGCAGTTATGGGATGAACCATACAAGCAGCATCACCTGCAAGAGCACCACCATTAAATACTAAAGAATCAAATGGAGGTCTAATAGGTATTTGCCCACCCCCTGATTTAATTACAGAATAATCATTTTCTGAATAATAGTTGCTAAGTTCCTTTCTAAAAAGGTCCTTCATTTTACCGAGATTTTGGACTTTTGACCACCCGATACCCACATTTAACTGATGATTACCTTTGCTAAAAATCCAGAAATAACCAGGTATGGGAAAATCATCCTTATACAATAGTAAAATCTCATTCATCCATCGATGATTTGATTGATTTTCATTTAATTGTATTATTTCTCGATATGTAGGCCATATTTCCACATCTTTTAATTCTTTTTCTAATCCATTGATGAAAAATTCCTCTGGAAGTTGTTTTCGAATTACAGCATATGAACCAGAAGCATCAATTGTAAAATGAGATCCTATTTCATGAATTTTCCCATTATGTTTAAATTTAACACCAGATACAAATCGAATATCATTTTCTTCTCGGTACAAAATATCTCTGACTGTTGCTTGTGGAATAATTGTTACACCCACAGATTCAGCATTTTGTAGTAGCCTTTGACCATAATTTAATCGATCAACTAAATATCCTGGTGCATCTAAACTGATTTTACAATCCACATCACCTGCTCCAATTGACATTTTTTCTATTATATCACTAACTTCATTACCAGATGGATAGGAAAGACCTGATTCTTGATGCAATCTATCTAATGCCGCTTTATCAACAGCATCGCCACAAGTCTTGTCACCAATCTTATCACGTGATTTTTTATCTAGAATAACTACCTTATAACCAGCTTTAGCAACCATATATGCACATACAACACCAGAAGGTCCCCCTCCAACAATTGTTACATCGACTTGGCTTGGAAATTCCATAAATTCCTTAGAATACTTATACTTCTTGAATTTTAATATCAGTACTCGAAGTTTTTGATATTTTGAAATTTAAGATTTTTCTACTTTTATACGGTAGAAAAGTAGAAAACATATATATTATCTGAATCAATTATTATAGTAGATGGATTTAACAAAGCAACTTATGAAAACAGGATTTTTCAATATAAATGAAGCAAGAGTCATCGTATCTCTATTAGAATATCCATTTACAACCGTAAAAGAAATGGCAAAATCAATTGAGATTCCTGATTCAAAAATTTATCCATCATTAAAGAGTCTTGAAGCAATTGATATAGTCTTTAAGGATACTACACATAGGCCTGCAACATATTTCATTCAAAATATACAAAACTTGCTAAATTTTCTTGATATAAATCTTAAAAATGAAATTCATCAAAAGAATCAATTAGTACAAGGCTTGAAGGATGAATTACTCAATCATTGGAATATGGATGACCCCCCACTGGGTCAAATAGCCTATATTTTCAAAAATAATGAAGTAAATATTGAAATAAAACGGATGATTAGACAAACAAAAACTAAACTGGTTATCCTGCTATCACCTCTTGGAATTAATTATGCAAATGATATTGTTCAAGAGATTGAAAAAATAACCAATGATGATATTCGCATTGAATTAGCTATTGCTAGGACAAAGGAAATTTTAGATGAATTTGAAAGTATAGATTTTTCACGTCCCAACATAAGACTTAGTGAATGTATCTGGATTAATAATAGCTATATAATCAGAGATGAAGAAATTATGCTAGATATATCCCATAGAGGAAAAACTAATTTTGCATTATTAACAAATGATAAGTTATTAGTGGATTATATTGATTCTTGCTGGAATAATACACAATGTTGCATTAGAACTAATCCTTATGACATTGAATTGAAGGTCTATTAATAACGATTCATTACTTTTGCCTTATCAAGTTGAGTAGTTAGATAGTCTAAATTTAGAACTGATTTATCATCTTCCTGAATTGTAAGTGAAATCCCTCTAAACGTATTGCCAACTACACTTTTTGTACTCGCATAATGCATTCGTAGTCTAACAGGGCTTTCAATAGGCATCCAAAACATAAAAACAGTCTTTAAATCATCAAGATTTGCCTGATTTTTAGTAGGAACATCATACAAAACATATCTTGGCTCTTCATCTGGTAAAGTTGTTAATAAACCGGAAAAATCTTCTGTGAATTCATGTTCAACTTCAATTTTATTTTCATTTATTTTAAGGATTATTCCACCTTCTTTTTTCTCAAATCTTTTTTTCTCGTATAAATCAATACTCTCTTGAGTAGCTGCAATTCCAGATAATGACATATTACAATATTATTATCGTAGCATCTTTAATTAACTTTTCGTTGAAATTGCTCCTACTATAGATTTAATTCAATTCACAAAAGAAGGCTAAAAATAAATGAAATATAATTAAAATTTGGTGTCTTCTACAGTTCTTGGTAATTCATGTCTAATTTTCCCTTTTTCTAGGGTAAATGCCAATGCGATTGGAGCATTAGTTGGTAGCTTGGACATTCATCCAATATTAAAAGATCTAAAGATTTATTTTCCCAAGATTAGTGAAATTCCAGAACAAGATAAATACCAAAATTTTCAAAGAATTATTCTAGCCGTTAGTGTTTATTCCACCCAAGTCGCAAAGATTTCAAAATTGATAGAATTGTATAGAAAAGCACTAAAAAATAAGAAGTTGATTGTCATTGCAGGAGGTCCCCATCCAACAGGAGACCCTTTCTCTATGTTGATTAATGGACCAGACATAGTATGTGTTGGTGAGGGAGAAGCAGTCTTTACAGAATTTATAATGAAATATTTAGAGAATGACGATTATTTTAATATCAAAGGATTAGCATACATCGAAAATGGTATCTTAATAAAAAATCCCAAACCAAACCCAATTAACCTTGATGAATATCCTCCATTTTCAGTCAAGCATAAAATATATAGACCTATTGAAATTACAAGGGGATGTGCATGGAAATGTAGATTTTGCCAAATCAGAAGTAAAGGAATGCCAGTACGTCATAGATCAGTAGATCAAGTCTTAGTTTATGTTGATGAAATTAAAAAATACTTTACTCGGAGAAGACCAGATATTAGATTTATCAGTCCAAATGCCTTGTCTTATGGTTCTCCTGATGGAAAAAATTTAGATTTAAACAAAGTTGAAGAACTACTTTCCTCAATTAGAAATATTGTAGGAGAAAAAGGGCATATATATTTTGGATCTTTTCCCAGTGAAGTCAGACCTGAAACTATAACTGTTGAAAGTGTTGAAATCCTGAAGAAATATACTAACTCCAAAAAAATAATTGTAGGTGGACAAAGTGGATCAGACAAAGTGCTTAAATTAGCAGATAGAGGTCACAGTGCGGACGAAACAGAAAGAGCGGTAAAATTACTAATAAAATATGATTTTGAAGTAGATGTAGACATTATTTTCGGACTACCTGGTGAAGAACTAACAGATGTCACCGATACCATGACTCATATGCAAAAACTAACAGAAGCAGGTGCTACAATCCATTCCCATACATTCATGCCTCTTGTTGGTACACCATTCGCAAATAAAGAACCAGGGAGAATTCATAATCAATATGTTGAGTTAATTGTTGATCTTCAAAATAACAGAAAATTAAAGGGAATGCATGAGAAACAAGAAGAAATTGCCAAGGACCTAGCTATTAGAAAAGAAAGTGATAAAGAAAAGAAAGTGATTCAGTCAAACCATGCTGGAAATCTAGATTGAATCAAATCATGTTCTAGCGACGTACTTTGTAACTGATCCAATGTTAGTTTCATAACCCTTCTTCCAGTTATACCATTAAAAGTTCCAATTATCGGAACAACTCGCCGACTATCTTCTGCAATTCGATGATCAAGTGGAGATTCCATCTGTCTTTTAATTTTAGTATAGATCTGCTTCCTCACCATTCGATCTAAATTTTCAGTTTGTTTACTACTATAAAGTAATGAAAGTTGTCTGTCATGTAAATAATCAGGTAAATCAAAAGGATACCAAACATGAATTGACTTATTACCTGAATAAATCAGAATAACATCATTATTAATTAGCTTGACTACTTGATTTGCAACTTTTATGGAAATAAGCAATGATTCATCATTTTCAAAGGGTATAAATCCAGACCTAAGTAAGCGAGGATGAAATTGATTTTTTGAAAATACTTCATGAGGAGCAAACCATTCAGAAACACTTTGAAACACTCTGAGTGGAATAAATCCATCATGAATCAATTGCTGTAAATATTGTGCTAGGTTTTTATTATCAATTC
>JAOUKW010000023.1 GCA_029882335.1 Candidatus Heimdallarchaeota archaeon
CATGATATGCAAATCTAGGTAAAAATGCATCATGGTTCATTTTTTTGACTAATATCTCTACCGTCATTAAAATACAATTGCTTTAATTTATATTTAAGTAAATGAACTATTTGATACAAATGAATCATTATCATGAAATAGCTAAACCTATTTAATATGACTTAATATTCAGAAATTAACTAAATAATTGGTATTCCTCCATATCATCAATGAGTATAAATGTTGTCAAGATTTAAATAAAATTTGAAAATATACTAGGCATGAAGGATTCAAATCTCATTCTTACCAACCCGAATGAAATTTCCAAAATATTTACAACATTAAGACATCCTACTTCTCAAATTCTAATGAATTATTTATTATATAAGAATAAGCAGGATTACGTTTGGTGGACCGTATCTGCATTACATCAAGCTACAAAGAAAAGTGAATCAACAATTAAAACAACATTGAAAAAATTTATAGAACTTTCTTTGGTAAAGACAACTAAAGCGAAACATGTACCTATAATAAAAAAAGTTATTCACAAAAAGAAAGTAGAACAGACAATGAGTCTATTCTCGGATTTATTAGAATTAGAAGAAATGGAAGAAGAAGTGGATGAAATCATAATTAAAAATAGTGTGAATGTATATAAATTAAATACAGATACCATTTATCTTATTTTCGGCTCAAATAATAAATTTCATTCTATTGTTGATGAGAATCTAGCATTAATGCCTATGAAATTAGGAAAACTGGAAAATGAATTAAAAGCTAGTGCTGTAAAACTAAAAAGAATATTTTCTGATAAAGAAATAGAATTGACAGATGAATATGACATTAGATTATCTAATTTATTTAGTGTGTATAATAACTGCTATTTTTTAAAAAATATTGAATTAAATGATAATTCGAGTATCAAAGGTATATTTATAACTGAATTTGTAAAAAAATATGAGGTAAAGCCTAATAAAATGACATTAAAGACTATGTTTGATATACATATCGTAAATCGACTAGATTTTGATTTTAGAAAAGGATATAAATATAGTCTATCAAAAAATGTATTCCAAATTAATTTCAAACCCAGTTATTCAGGGAATATTAAAAATAAATTAACAATTAACAGTTATAAAATCGTAAATAAATTCAATCCCGATCATAATATAATCGAATATGTAGCTGTTTTATTTAAATAAGATCAGTAGATAGCTATCTATCCAAAGTGATGTTAGATCTGTTTTTACTCTATAAATTTAAATACTGAATTGACAAATACTTAGTAAAATCACAATCAGATGTAGTTCTAATAACATTGTATTAATTAAATACGTAAATATCTAGATAAAATATTGGATTTATTTATATAGAATTCAAATAATTAGTATGCAATGGCAACAGAAACCAACATATTGGATAATCATATTGAAGCTGTAAACAACAACCTAAACCAATTAGTTGTTGATATTATGGTCAAACTCGATATGGATCCTGCAGATATAGAATACATGCATGAATTATCACCATATTTAATCTTGGATGGTCATCGTTCAGGTATGCAACAAAATGAAAATCCAGCTCAAGGATATTTAGAAGGTGCAATATTTTCCCTTCGATTTGCAAAAATAATGCAAGAATTAGGTGGAAGACAGTGTAGCTTTCTTATTCATACTTTAAGAAATTATGCGACTATGGATCGAATGAAGGCAATATTTGATGCAATTACAAACGTCGGTAAAAAGTTTATTGCAACAGCAAGAGAGTCTGGGATACAATTGAAATATTTTGGTGAAAGTGTACATACTACCTATGCAATGGCTGATATCATCAATACTGCAGAAAGGATGACACTCAATTGTACCGATTTTAATCTAAATTTTCTAACTAACTATTCTGATGATTGGGCTATACAAAATTTAGAGAAATTAGAGAAACTTCCTGAAATCAGTGTTATTGGTAGATTTACTAAAGGGCATTATTCAGGTGCATCAATTCCAACCAAAGCAAATAAGGCAAATTTTACCTATATACAACAAGCCTCTATCTCTGATAATTGGACAAATGAAGAATTGATCACACTTGCATTGTCATTGCTCAAATCTCATTTATCAGTTAAGGGATTTGTAGGTGGTAAATCATATGCAAATGATGAAAAAACACAAATATATCTGGCTAGAGAGGTGGATATGCAAAACAACATATACCAGTTAAAAGGAGAAAATCATAAGCGTATTATCACTTTTAATCCTATGGGGCCAATAACTATTGAATTTTGATATATAAAAAATAATTAAATACACAACTTCTTTTGATTTTGTCATTGAAATTTATTGGAAAACATATATGATTTGAGTAAAAATAATTGATTTATTCAGCCCAAATAATATCAATAATTCTATTAGTGATTTACTTATTAACCAGGGTCATATTCCGTTACCTGACTTATATAGTAATACTGCTTATGCATTTTTATTTAAAGTTATTAAATTAATGTATCTACTAGGAGAAAATTATGAATCTCTGATTAATTCTGGCGATATATATCAGACATTTATGGCTTCCACATTCTCGTCTACAGAATATCAGTATCTGTATAGTCTGTATATTTCATCAATTGTTGATGATTTTATCAATTATTATGATACACCTATTGCCCGTATTGATTCTAATATGCCAGATATTGCTACTTCTGGTGAATTCGCCCTAAATATGTTATATCAAAACTTATATATGTCATCTATGGTCGATCTTCCTAATATTGCTGATAGCTCTTTTGCATTAATCCAACAATTCTCAATGGCTAATACGGCTCTCGTTCATATAGCCGATAATATCCAGTCATATTTAACAGATATTCTCAATCCCATGATGTATAATTCTTTTGACACCATTATAAATCGCTTTGGTTTGTCAACTCAATATTATGACAGTAACACTGCAATGGAATTTGATATTATTGATTACAGTATAAATGAAGAATTATTTGAATTTACAACTAACGATATACTTACAACATATGCTCAAGATAATTCGGCCTATGACTTCTACAATGGATTTATATTCCCACAAAATTCACCTACTTATCTTCAAGTTACCGAGGAGCGGAAACACTTGAATTTTTATTATAATGATTTAGAACTATCATATACTGATTCATATACTCTATTCAATAACATGGAACGTGATTTAAATATATTATATCGCAATTTGAATGATATATACTGGCATGAAATATATGCAGCTAAGCGGACTACCAGAGTTATCAATTCTTTCATGATCATGTTAAACTCATTTGCAGCATCGAGTTCTTTGCCATTTCAATACCATTTTATGTTGCAGTATTTGAAAAATCACGCATATAACATTGATAATTCATTCTCAGATTCCAGAGACAGACTATTCCCATATTACTTTAACAATTTTTTCCAACTTCATCCTAAAATATATTCGAAATAGGCTCTTTTCTGTTTAATTTACTTTTTAATGTATTTAATTAGCATCTTTCAACTTTATTTGTACAATAGTTTTTAATCTTTTGATACACATAGATATATAATGAACGCGGATACGGAAACTTTATTGCAGCAATTACCACAGTTGCAGGGACAACTATATGCTCTCCTCCGATTGCGTGAATTCTCACCTAAAAAGGTGAAATTAACAGTGGAAGATGGGGAATTGGTGTTGATATTGGTGGATATGGATGATGTAGATTCAAACAATTTTGAGTGGATCTCATTTCTCAACTCTTTGGGACTGAAAAAATTGTCTATACAATATTCAAAACTGACCTGCCTACCCGACTCCATCGGTAATTTGGTGGGACTGCAGAAGTTGTATTTAAGGGAAAATCAACTGACCTCCCTACCCGACTCCATCGGTAAGTTGGTAGGATTGAAGGAGTTGGATTTATATAGTAATCAACTGACCTGCCTACCCGACTCCATCGGTAAGTTGGTGGGACTGCAGAAGTTGTATTTAAGGGGAAATCAACTGACCTCCCTACCCGACTCCATCGGTAAGTTGGTAGGATTGACGGAGTTAAATTTTCATTATAATTCACTTAGAAGTCTTCCTGATACCATCGGTAAGTTGGTGGGACTGCAGAAGTTGTATTTAAGTAGTAATCGTATGACCTGCCTACCCGACTCCATCGGTAATTTGGTGGAGTTGAAGGAGTTGAATTTATGGGGAAATCAACTGACCTGCCTACCCGACTCCATCGGTAATTTAGTAGGATTGAAGAAGTTGGATTTAAATAGTAATCGTATGACCTGCCTACCCGACTCCATCGGTAAGTTGGTGGAGTTGCAGAAGTTGGATTTAACCAGTAATCGTATGACCTCCCTACCTGACTCCATCGGTAAGTTGGTAGGATTGAAGGAGTTGGATTTAAATAGTAATCAACTGACCTCCCTACCCGACTCCATCGGTAATTTAGTAGGATTGAAGAAGTTAAATTTAAATTATAATTCACTTAGAAGTCTTCCTGATACCATCGGTAAGTTGGTGGGACTGCAGAAGTTGGATCTAAGGGGAAATCAACTGACCTCCCTACCCGACTCCATCGGTAATTTAGTAGGATTGAAGGAGTTGGATTTAAATTATAATTCACTTAGAAGTCTTCCTGATACCATCGGTAAGTTGGTGGGACTGCAGAAGTTGGATCTAAATAGAATTCAACTGACCTCCCTACCCGACTCCATCGGTAATTTAGTAGGATTGAAGGAGTTGGATTTAAATAGTAATCAACTGACCTCCCTACCCGACTCCATCGGTAAGTTGGTGGGACTGCAGAAGTTGTATTTAAATAGTAATCAACTGACCTCCCTACCCGACTCCATCGGTAAGTTGGTGGGACTGCAGAAGTTGGATTTAAATAGTAATCAACTGACCTCCCTACCCGACTCCATCGGTAAGTTGGTAGGATTGAAGGAGTTGAAATTAAGTAGTAATCGTATGATCTGGTTACCAGATTGGATTGGTAACATGGTGGGACTGCAGAAGTTGGATTTAAATAGTATTCAACTGACCTGGTTACCAGATTGGATTGGTAACATGGTGGGACTGCAGGTATTGAATTTAAGACTAAATACACTGAATGATCTTCCAGACTCCATCGGTAATTTGGTGGGACTGCAGAAGTTGGATCTAAGTGGGAATCAACTGACCTGGTTACCAGACCCCATCTGCAGCCTATCCAATCTACAGGCTTTGAATCTAGGGTGTAATCATCTCATCAACCTTCCAGATTGGATTGCTAATATGCATAGACTGGAAATGTTGAATTTAACAGAAAATCCTATCTCATCCCAATCATACATCCTTCTGGATAGGTTACAATTCGTGGATTTAATTTTTGATAGTTGTTTTGACGATTTCGATCTCGATGACGGTAATTATGATTAGAAAAAAGATAATCTGTTTATAGAAAAAGAGGTGAGTTTTTCAAACTCTAATTTGAAAACGTTTTTTTCATTTTTTTTCTTCCTAAATTGCATTAATTTAGGATCTTTTTATGATCATTCAAAAATTGAAACTCATTCTTCATAAACAGAAACCTAAATAAATGCAAGACATGGAAACATAAAATCTCTATATATATTGTATATACTTACTTTATAAAATATTATTAAAGAGACCTTTCATAATACGTTTATTGTTTTCAAATATTGAATTATAAGAAAGTAAATTGATCCTATACTGAGCATTTGATTTACGATCCTCTTATTATCTTTTCAATCAGTGGAAAATCTCACTGCAAGATAAATTATACCATATTGAGATTGACTATAGAATTAGTTTTTTTAACAGATATAAATACATCAGGTTAACATGACTGAAGATTACGATAATAGATACACTCGATGCGTAATGGGAGGTACTTTTGATCGTTTTCATTCAGGTCATGAAAGCTTATTGAGTACAGCTGCTAAAATGTCAAAAGAAGTATTTGTAGGAATAGTTTCAGAAGAGCTTGGCAAATCGATGTTTATAAATAAAGAATTCTCTGAGAAAATAGAACCATATGTAATTAGAGAAGCAGCAGTTAAAAATTTTATGGCTCAATTTAAGCAAACAAAAATAGAGGTTGCTCCTCTCTATGACCCATGGGGTCCTGCACCAATCGATCCAAGAGCAGACCTTATTGTTGTATCACAAGAAACCAAAATAGGTGCGGACAAGATAAATCAAATGAGAAGGGAAAATAAATTAAAAGTCTTAGATATTATAATAATTCCATGGATTATGGATGATGAGGGTGAAATTATTTCATCAACAAAATTAAGAAAAAATATGTAAGTCTAAGGTTAAATATTAATCAAAGTGATTATTTGATTGAGTATGAGTAATGTAAAGTATCCAATCGTAGTCTTTCATAACGTGACTGGAGCAAGTCGATGTTCTGAGTTCGTAAAAATAGCTTCTGGAATGGGATACAAAACTTTGATCATAACCAATGCCCAAGGTTCTGCAGCGCAAAAGGGACTTCCAACAGCACAGCGATTGGCATTGCAAAATGGATTAAATTTTATGACTTTGGGAAATATTACGGATGTAAAAGAATTGTTTCAGCCAGATATGATTTTACTTGTTGTTCCACCTCCTTATGGTTCAGAAAATTTAACTTCAGAAACTTTAAAAGAACTTGAGGGAAAAAGATGGATTGTAGTTTTTGGTGGAAATGATCCGGGTTTATCTAAAAAAGATTTAGAACTTGGTGATAAGGTCCTTCAAGTACCAGCAGGTGATTTAGGGAGTATTGGAATGTTAACCTTAGGATTAGCATTACTAACAGGTAAATTTAGATTTGGTAAGGAGTAACGGTATAATTGAGATGTATTACAAAATATGGTTTGATTATACTATTATTATTATCCATTATTGGTACATCTTTTTATGTTGTCAACAACGACAATGAAATTTTATATCTAGCTACAACGACTTCTGTTGATAACACTGGTTTATTGGATTTATTGATTGCAAAGTTTCAAGAAAGTAATGATATGGACATCCGAGTTACTGCGGTTGGATCTGGTGCTGCTATTGATTTAGGAAGAAAAGGAGAAGTTGATGCAATACTAGTTCATGCACCAACTCAAGAACTTGAATTAATGAATGAGGGTTATGGTGAATCTAGAACTAGTCTATGGTATAATTACTTCATAGTAATTGGACCATCATCAGATCCTGCAAATATTCATACTGAAACTAATGTTAAACAGGTATTTGAAAAAATACTAATCAAGGGAAGGCTTGGTGAGGTAAATTTTTATTCTAGAGGTGACGATTCTGGAACACATATTAAAGAAAAAACGATTTGGGAAGGTGCAGGATTGGAAATTACTGAAAACGACAAGCTTACCTGGTATAAGGAAACTGGTCAAGGTATGTCTGCCACATTAACCATAGCGAATGAAGATAGTGCAAAGGCATATGTACTTACAGATCTTGGTACATTTGCTAAAATTGCGAATTCGGAGATTTATTTTGACTTGATTAAACTATTTGAGCAATCAGATGAATTATATAATCTCTATAGTTACATAGTCATTTCTCCTGAAAAATATCCAGATTTAAATACGGAAGGTGCAAATGAGTTTCTTGATTTTTTAATACAACCATCTACACTTGATTTAGTTCGGAATTTCAAGGAAGGAGAATATGCATTATTCACACCAATTGAGGAATAGGTAAATTGACGTTTTTTGAAAATTTAATCAAAAGTATAATATTACTATTTAGCTCGAAAGAGGTTTGGGGAATTGCTGCTTTGTCATTCCTAGTTTCAACCTCAGCAGTATTGATTTCAGCAATAATTGGTATTCCTATTGGTATTTATATAGGTTTGAGGAAAGGAAAATCAAATGTTTTGTTAATATCATTATTAAATACAGGAATGGGGTTACCTCCCGTTGTTGTTGGGTTGCTGGTATTTTTGTTAATCATGAGAAATGGACCTCTTGGGGAGTTTAGTTTGTTATTTACACCAATTGCCATGATTATGGCACAGGCTATTTTGACACTCCCCATAATAATTGGGATAACAAGAACTACCATTAGAGACCTTCCTGATAACTTACCAATTGTTTTGAAGAGTATGGGTGCAAATAAATACCAAATATACTGGGAGATCTTTTGTGAAGCAAGATCTGGTATGCTAATTGCATGTATTGTTGCATTAGGCAGGGCTTTTTCTGAAGTAGGTGCAATTATCATTGTAGGAGGAAATATTCGTTTTCATACACGAGTTTTAACAACTGCAATTATAACTGAAATTTCTAAAGGAAATCAATCAATGGCATTAGCTCTTGGAATTATTTTACTTTTTATCAGTTTTCTACTAACATCTGTTCTAACCCAAAATTTGATTCATTCCAATCGAAACGAACCTATTGATTAATAAATTTCATGAGGAAAATTTTTTTCTCCGGAATTAATTGGTATTTGTAGCCAATTTTCCATCGGTGGCAAAGGACATGAAAATTTTGTGTTATATGCACAGAATGGAGAATAAGCCCGATTAAAATCGAGGATAAATTTATCATTATGTTTTTCAAGATCCAAGTATCTACCAGTACCATAGGTTTCTTTCCCAGATGTTTTATCTCTGAATGGAACGAAATAATAATCAGGAAAATCTTCTGATTGATAAACAGCTATTTTACAAGATATTCCATCAACTGTAAATTTCAAGTAGCCAATTCTAGTGTATAATGCGATTCGCTCTGTATTGGTTTCCATTTCGATTTTTTCATTGCTAGTATCTGGTATTAAATCCAGTTCAAACCGATATTGTTCATCAATTGGATAATAATTTAAAGATTTAAATTGCTTTTTAACTTTCGCTGAAAGAGGTGAATTAGGATCTTTCTTTAAATATTCATCCTTACTTTCTCTAGTTCTCTCCATCGATTTTTTATAATTCATAACTCTTATTTTATCCTTATTAATAAAAATCCTTCTAGATAGGTATATATCTGAATATGAATTGAAGATAAAATATTTGGTTAAATTAACTTCTTGCTTATTTTATCAATTTTAAATTAGTTTACCATTCAGATATGCCTGTGTTTTTTCATCGCTTGACGTACTCTCAAGTAGTGAAACATCACCAGATAGCGAAATACTTCCTTCAATGATAATACTAATTTCATCTGCAATTCGTTTCATTTGAAATTGATCGTGAGTTGTCCACAAAACCATTATATTCTCATTTTTTACCAAATTAGAAATATAGTTTTCAAACCATAAAGTATTTGCATTATCCAAAGAAGCTGTGGGTTCATCTAAAATTAAGATGTTTGGTTTGTGAATAATTGATCTCAATAACGCAACTTTTTGTTGTTGTCCGATAGATAATTGGTGTGGTAATTTATCTGCAAGATGGCTGAGTTTAAATGCGGTTAACATATTATCAACAATCTTTAGTCTCTCTTCTCGAGGGATATCGCGAAAGACTAAAGGTAATTCTACATTCTTACGAAGGGATCTCCTTAGAAATACTGGTTTTTGCCACATATATCCTATTTTATGAGAATAATTATCAGTTTCATTTTCATCAGATAGATTTAATTCTTTATCATCCCATATAATTTTACCAGAATTTGGTTTTTTAATAAGTCCAACTATTTGATTAGTAATACTTTTTCCAGCTCCATTTGGACCTACAAGACAATGTATTTTTGATTTAGATAAATTTAGTGATATACCATGTAATATCTGGGTTTGTCCAATAGAAAAATGTACATCTTTTAGCTGTATAATTTCTGGACTCATAATTCTGTTATATTATATGTTAACTAATATCTTAGCATAATGGACTCTGAAAATTTGAAATAATTACAAAATTTATAACAAACCTATCTAGGAAGTTATTAGGTGGTAATTATCTAGATGATTATGAGTAATCAACCAGTAAATCATGTTGCAAAGGATGCAGATAATGTTGCTACGCTTGAGGGACTTCAATATCACCTGAAAGTTAAACCTGGTGATTTAGCAGATATCGTTCTATTTCCAGGTGATCTAAGAAGAGTTGAACGTATAGCAAAACAATGGGATTCAAATGAAAAAGTTGCAGAGTACAGACAGTATATATCATATAAAGGAAAATTCAAGAATCATGACATATCTGCTGTTTCATCAGGCATTGGACCCTCTGCTTGTGAAATTGCACTGGCTGAACTAAAAAATATTGGTACCAAGTATATTATTCGAGTTGGTAGTTGCGGTGCATTACAACCTGATATCAACATAGGTGATCTAGTAATTAGTGAAGCTGCAGTAAGATTAGAGGATACCAGTCATCACTATACCATGAAAGAATTTCCTGCATACGCATCTAGAATGTTAACATCAGCACTTATTCGTGCATGTGAAGAAAATAACCTACCATATCATGTAGGAATAACTGCAAGTTCCTCATCATTTTATGTCGGTCAAGGTCGTAAAGGTTGGAACAATTATTTACCTAGTTTTAGAGAAAATTTAGTAAAAGACCTTACTATGGCAGGTGTAAAGAATTTTGAGATGGAGGCAAGTTTAATGTTTGTTTTGGGTTCATTATATGGAATGGAAACAAGTGCTGTTTGTGCGGTCTATGCAAATAGAGCAACTAATGAATTTGCAGTTAAGGGAGAAGATATCGCAATTAAAGCAGCAAATGAGGCTGCACGTATTGTTTTTGATTATATTGAAGAAAAAGGTTCCCGCAGATATTGGTTCTAATGAATTAATTAAATTAATTATCCGCGTAATTCTTTTAGGATTTCTTCTGCTCGATCCATCCTAACTTTCCCTTCTTCAACCATTTTTTTAGCAACTAATTCTAATTCTTCTCCTACTGCTCCTGCAGATGCTGCTAGATTTTTTGCATGTAATTTCATGTGACCAGCTTGAATACCCTCAGAAGTAAGTGCTCGAAGAGCAGCTAAATTTTGTGCCAATCCAGCAGATGCAACTATTTCCGCTAGATCAATAGCATTTTGAATTTCCATTATTTTCAAACAAACCTGTGCAATTGGATGAATTTTTGTAGCTCCACCAATAGTACCTAATGCCAATGGTAATTCAATAGTTCCTGCTAAATTTCCTTCTTCAGTAATCTCGTAGGTTGTCAATGAATGATAATAACCATCTTTTGCTGCATATGCATGTGCACCAGCTTCAATTGCCCTCCAATCATTTGCAGTGGCTAATGTAATTGCTGAAATGGCATTCATAATTCCCTTATTATGGGTTGCTGCTCGATATGGGTCACCTTCTGCAAATGCCCACGCCTCAACAATGGCTTCTACAACTTCAATACCACCAAGTAAATCCTTATCAAATACAGCTCTAGCTCTAATAATTCTTCGATCAGCCAAATTACTTATAATTCTCAACCTTACTGTACCACCAGTGATTTTTTCAATCATAGGAGCACAAGCTTCTACCATTGTATTAACTGCATTTGCACCCATAGCATCTAGACAATTAACAATGAGATGAACAATCAACATATCTCCGGTAGGTGTACTGATAATCCTAGTTTCAACATCAGACGCACCACCTCCAAATTTTACCAATATTGGATCTTGTTCATTGGCTAGTTTTAAAATTTCTTCTTTTTTAGATAAAATTTCTTGAGAGGCAAAAGAGGGTAATTGAACATCTAAAACTTGAATTTGTCCAATCATGAAGGGTCCTGTATTACTGGTAAAAAATCCACCATGAGGTCGAGCCATTCTTGCTGCGTTGGATGCTGCAGCAACTACGCTGGCTTCTTCTACTGCAAAAGTAATAAATCGATCCTTACCATTTATTGTAAAATTAGTGGCCATACCTATAGGTACAGTCATTACACCAATAATATTTTCAATTTGGACTGGAGCATCATTTGCCAAGAGAAGCTTTGCTTCATCGTCAGTGAGATTTACTAGTTCTTTTAATTTCTCAACTTTTTCTTCAGTGGATAATTTATGAAATCCAGAAATACGTGAAGATAAGGTCATAATTTAGCTAATCTTAGATCAAATATAAGAATACCTTTTATTTACTAATTTGGTATCTGTATTTTTTCTAATCTTATTTAATTACCTACTCTAGTTCTTCAAGCGTTTGAATCTTATTTTCTTTTATCTGTCTCATCAAAGTTGTAACATAACCGGCAATACGATTTCTATAAGATTTACTCTGAACATTAGTAACATTTTCAACAATGTGTTTATTATTCTCAAAATCTATATTCAACTGGTCATAAAAATTAATTACAATATTTTTAGCAACTCTTTTGATTGCTCTAGATCTTACATTTCCTATGTTAAATCGCCTATCTCTAACATTGATTTACCTTTAAAAAAAAGAATCGATATGAAACAGAAATAGAGAAAATGTTAATCTAAATTCTAGACGGATTGAAACATTACTTGAATTTATCAAATAATTTTTCCTCTTAGATTTAATGAGTTGTATATTTTTTACTGTAACTCAGATTTAGCAATTATTTAATTAATTTCTCAAGTTTTGAGTTTTGTATTAATTACATACATTGTTTAATCGATTAATTTAAAGTCAACTATATCTGTATTTATTATATGGAATTTGCTCAAGCTCCTAATCTTCCTAGAGTTACATCCGGTATGAAAGGTCTAGATATAATCCTCGGCGGTGGATATCCAAAAGAAAGAAATATATTAGTTGCCGGTCCAGCAGGTGCTGGAAAATCTACTATAGGACTTGCTTTTTTAGTTGCCGGAATTATTGAACAGGATGAACCTGGTATATATGTTTCATTCGATGAAACTTTGGATAATGTTAGGAATGATGCATTATCTTATGGATGGGATCTTAAATCACTAGAAGATCAAAATTTGCTGGCAATGATTGATGGTTTTTCCCCTCGTGCAGGAATTAGTTCTGATGAGAAATATGTTTGTAGTATAGAAATTGATGAGATGATAAATTTATTAATAAATTTAATAGATAGTATTGGTGCAGAGCGTGTTGTTGTTGACAGTATAACTGCAATCGCGGTTGGTATTGATGATGAGGTTACTCAAAGGAAAGAGATTTTGAAATTAAGTGCAGTTATGTCTGCATTAACTTGTACTACCATTATGGTTAGTGAAATGCGAACTCAAGATGAAGTCTCAACTATGGGTGTTGAGGAATTTATGACTCAAGGTGTGATAACTTTAAGGTATCAATTTGGACAATCTGGTAGACGATCCATACAAGTTAGAAAAATGAGAGGAGTAAAACATTCACTCAAAGAGCGTCCATTTTTAATTACGGATCAAGGTCCACAGGTATATCCTGATGAAGAATTATATGAGTTCAAGTCAAATTAAATACTTTTAAGAATAACTCTTTTTTTGTTATACCATAGTATTTTAGCACAATATCTATAGATGGTTTCTCAAATTCATTAAATACCAACCATAGCTTCAATTTATCAATATTTGAATGAGTTATGATGTTTGGTGCTTGAGTAAATATTGCATGAATCAGAAACTCTTCAATAGTAAATCCTGAAAGCTCTAACATGTTATCTAATACCCCCTTTATCTCTGGACTGATATCATATACCTCGGATTTCTCCATGAAAGTAACTACAATTAATTAGTTTATAACTATCTAGCACTATGCTAAAAGTGAGTAATAAAATAATAATTTTATACTCATCTGATAAATTAGATGTATGGCAAGTAAGATATTAATGAGTTTAGTCATGGATGGAGTAATGAAGGAACTAGCAGAAAGAGTTCCTGAAGATAAAAAAATTCAAGTAGAAAATGAAATATCAAAAAAATTAGGTAAATCACTAGGAAACGATTGGAAGAAACTACCGACATCAGGTCCTAGAATGATGGCGTTATATTTAGTAATGAATTTGGTCCTAGTGCCATATGGTATTACACCAATGCTCATTTTAGATGCAATTATAAAAAAAGGGAAAAATTATGAGTTAGATGATAAATATAATGAACTTTTAGAAAGTGGAAGAGAACAATTGAAAGATAAGGGAGAATATACAAAGGAGAAATTATCGGAATTTATTGATTATTCTGAAGGTGCAGGAAAGAAAATAGGAGAAAATCTAAAAGAAATTATGGGTATTGGTGCAAAAAACTTAAAACAGACACTTAATAAAAGTAAATCTTATCTGAAGAACTTGAAAGATAATAATCAGGACTAAACAACAATTACAGTCATTGATTGTCTTACACCATCTAATGCTCTAATCTTGTTAGTTACTAGAGGTCTAAGCTCCTTGGCAGAATCTACGAGTACATGACAGATTATATCAAAACTTCCCATTACAATCCAACATTCCTTTGTTTCTTCTAGTAATTTAAGCTGTTCTAGCAATTCCTTTTCTTTACCTAAAACAATATTAAGTAAAATATATGCCTCAGTTGTCACTACGAATTGTTTAACCTTCTAGTTTATGAATTATTGGTATTGATAATATTTTTTCATAAAATGTTAAAATTAAATTATTCAATGATTATATTTCTCATCTCAACTTCTTCAAGTATCATTTTTAAAATATTATTTAGAATGAAATAATTATTTGACTCTTCAGTTGATACAGACTTAATTGATCGGCATAATTGTTCTGTATGTATAAGAATTTCAATATCATTATTTTCTAAAAAATCAAGAGAAAAAGGATAAATTTTACAGGCAAATGGTTTGAACTCATGTATTTCACATAAAGTATTGTTTAGAAAAGTACATGTTTGATCAAATGGTTTTTTTTTCAATAAATATACTTTTTCTTTTCCTTGATTTGGTGATTTACTCTGAATAAAAACTGGACTTAGTTCCTGGATGATTTGATCCAACTCATAACCATGCTCTTCAATTTTACTTATATCAAATTCAGATACTGGAATTCGCATTCTACTGCAGCAATCAACTTTACTAGTACATGTAAAATATATCGAATTATCCGTATATACGTTAATTTCCTTGGTTTTTACATTAATTTTACCTATTTTTAATCCCTTATCAATGATAGGCAAGTCAATAACCATATGTTTAATCGATTTTTATAATTGATAATTTCTTTGATAATATTAAATAGTGTTGAAAAATAATCACTTAATTTTTCAAATGGTAATATAAGAATTATTTTATTTCTTTTTACATGTATTTTGAAGAATGTTGGAGATTGACTAGTTTTTTAAAATTCAGTGATTGAATCTTTATACTTAAAGTAAGTCTTTTTTACCGAGTAAGTATAATTTATTATTAGACAAATCATTATTCCTTAGAGGTAATAATATTGAGCGCAGGTACTTCAGGATCAGTTTCTAAAGACGATCGTCCTACAGTGGAATTAAAAGTTGCAGAAGCAAAGAATAGAGATGTAATTAGAGGAAAATGTCGTTTAGATAATGATGCTATGAGATCTATTGGTATTTCAACAGGTGAAATTGTTGAAATTGTCGGAAAACGAACAACAGCGGCTGTAGCATGGCCAGCTTATCCAGAGGATCTCAAGAGAAATATTATACGAGTAGATGGTGTAATTCGTAGAAATGCAGGAGTATCATTAACTGATAAAGTTATTGTACGAAAAGCAAAGGTAGAAAAAGCAACTCATGTTATATTTGCACCTGCCGAACTAAATATATCACTTGATTTTGGATTTGAAAGTTTCGTTAAACGTAAGTTACTGGGTTATCCATTAACCGAAAAAGATACAGTGATGATACCTGTACTTGGAAGGGCAAATCCATTTGTTGTTACATCATGCAAACCATCAGGTATTGTTTTGGTTACTGATGATACTAAACTGGAAGTTTCTGAAAAACCGGTAGATATGGTAGGTAGTTCCAAGCCGACTTTATCATATGAAGATATTGGAGGCTTAACAGAGGTAATTCAAAAACTTAGAGAAATGGTAGAGCTACCACTACAGCATCCTGAATTATTTGAGAAATTAGGAATTGATCCACCAAAAGGAGTATTACTTCATGGCCCTCCGGGTGTTGGAAAGACCCTCATTGCAAAAGCTGTTGCTAATGAAACAAATGCTCACTTCATCACAATTAATGGACCTGAAATCATGTCTAAATATTACGGTGAGAGTGAACAACGTTTACGATCAATTTTTAGGGAAGCAGAAGAAAAAGCACCATCCATTATTTTTATAGATGAAATTGATGCTATTGCTCCTAAAAGAGAGGAAACAACCGGAGAAGTTGAACGAAGGGTTGTTGCCCAAATGTTGGCATCAATGGATGGTATTGGTGGTAGAGGACAAGTAATTGTTATAGCTGCAACTAATCGTGCATCGGCTGTTGATCCTGCATTACGTAGACCAGGGCGATTTGATCGTGAAATTGAAATTGGTGTTCCGAGTGCAGAAGGAAGACATGAAATTTTATTAATCCATACTAGAGGTATGCCACTTGCAAGTGATGTCGATTTAAGATATTATGCAGATAATACCCATGGTATGGTAGGTGCTGACCTACACGCTTTATCACGTGAATCAGCCATGAGAACTTTAAGAAGATTTTTACCTCAAATTGATTTAGATCAGGATACAATCCCGTCAGAAATCCTTGATGCAATGGAAATCACCAATGATGATTTCCTAGAAGCTGCAAAAGAAGTACAGCCATCTGCCTTAAGAGAGGTATTTGTTGAAATACCTAAAGTCAATTACTCAGATATTGGTGGACATGATGACATCATCATTCAACTTAAAGAAACAGTTGAATGGCCAATAAAAACACCAGAAGCATTTGAGAGGATGGGTATTACCCCACCCAGTGGAATATTATTATATGGACCACCAGGTACGGGTAAAACAATGCTTGCAAAAGCAGTGGCAAATGAATCTGAATCCAATTTTATCTCAATCAAAGGTCCTGAGCTCTTATCCAAATGGGTAGGAGAATCAGAAAAGGGAGTAAGAGAAATATTTAGAAAAGCTAGATTAGCTGCACCAACAGTGATATTTTTTGATGAAATAGACTCAATTGCAACTCGTCGTGGAATGGGTTCTGATTCATCAGTTACTGAAAGAGTTATCTCACAAATTTTAACCGAAATGGACGGATTAGAAGCACTAAATAATGTCGTTGTACTTGCAGGTACAAATCGACCAGATATCGTAGATCCAGCATTATTAAGACCAGGTAGATTTGATCGACTAATATATGTTAAACCTCCAGAGTATCAAGAAAGAATAGATATACTGGATATATATGTAAGAAAGATGCCTTTGGATGATGATGTAAATCTCGATGCCTTAGCTAAAGATTTAGATGGATTTGTAGGTTCAGATATTGAAGCATTATGTAGAGAAGCTGGATTATTTGCACTACGAGAAAATATTGATGTAGAAGTTGTATCTAACCGTCATTTTCTAGCTGCAAAATCAAAGGTACATGCTACAATGACTGAAGTAGCAAAAGAATACTATGATAAATTAGAAATTGCGTTAAAAACCCAACACAGCACCGAAAAGACCAATAAAACTTATGGATATAGTTAACCTCTGAATAACAAATAGCAAATTGTGAATCTCTAGTAACAAATCTTAATAATCATCCTTATGTTATCTATGATATTTTATGACAAATCAAATCGTTATGTACACAGAGGCATATATGAGTAAATTGGATTCTTCTAAACCTATTGAAATTAGTAAAGAATTTGTTTCAAAGTTAGATTTATCGCATAAAAACTTACTAATAATTTATAGTGGAAATTCCAGATTAATTCGAACAATATCGGTCAAATCAGATTACACAATAAAGATAATTATTGTAATTGAAAAGCTCTTACCTGATTTTGTAGGTAGTTTGGGTTCACTAATCACAAATCTAAAAATAACACCAATATATTCTTCTGCAATTTGTTATTATGAAACGTATTGTACCTATGAGGCATATTTTGAACCGAATGTACTGACAGATATTAAATTTGATGAATTCAAGGTTAGAGTTCTTGATATTAAAGGTGTGATTGATGTGATCTCTCGAAATATAGTACCAACTTAATTTTTTTAATTTAGTTATTTAATTATATTAAAATAAAATTTCAGTTCAAATTATTCATTTCTAGTAAAATTATTAGCCTTTTCGTTCTGAAATATTTATAATATTGTATGCCTATATAATAATAAGTAAGTAGTTTACAAACCTTATCAACGCGTTTGAAACATTATAATATTAACTTTTTTCAATGTAAATAATGGTGAGGTTTTAAATTATGTTACATATAAGACAATTAGGAGTTAGGTGCATGCATACAAGTACGACTACACTTCAATCTAGACCTGCAAAAAGGAAATCCATAAAGTGGGAAGCTGAATGTATTGAAATTATACAAGAAACACCAGATGTCAGAACTTTTCGATTTGAAAAACCAGAGGATTGGACTTTTGTGCCCGGTCAGTATCTTATGGTTTTCTTTCCAGAAGTTTTTGGTAAAAAGAATCGTGCATATTCAATTGCATCATCTCCAAACTCAGATTATATTGATTTAACTATCAAATTATATGGGTTATTTACTCATCATATGTGGACGCTTACAGAAGGTAGCACATGGACTTTAAGAGGCCCATATGGTCATTTCATCCTTAACACTGAGAGAAAAAATGATGTTTTGTTGTTAGGAGCAGGTGTTGGTGTCACTCCCCTAATGTCTATGATTAGATGGGCAACTGAAGTAAAATCAGACAGACGATTTTTACTGCTTTACAGTAATAAAAAACCAAAAGATATCATTTTTCACAATGAATTACAAGCAATAGAAAGAATGAACCCCAATGTAAAAATAGTTTATACTTTAACTCGATTGGAAGATCGTCTTAAACAAAGTTGGCCTGGTCTTACTGGTAGAATAAATGGTGAAATGGTGAAAAGTCAGGTTATGGAATGGCAAAATAATGATGGTGAAACCCCTACATCTTTAACCTGTGGTCCAATCGTGATGATTGAAACTGTTGAAAAAGTATTAACTGAATTAGGTTGGCCAAAAGAAGAAATTCAGTATGAAAAATTCTGGTAAATCTATTGTATTATAGTTAAAACCTAATTTTACATTATTATCTATAGAAATATGTCAATAAAATAAAATCTTTAGTATGATATGTCTTGAAACATGATAATTTTTGTATATACATCAATTTGTGATTCAATTTTCAATTCAGTAGTTTTTAAGCTGAAATTACAATAGTTCATAATCTAGCATTACCTATATGTTAATGCTAGAAGAACTAGGTCACACCCTATATTGAATAGAATGACCGAAGGCTCAAATATCTAATATAGATCAATGAGAAGTTCTAATCTCCAATGGAGATACGTTAGTACTCAAAGTTAAATTACAATAACTTTGTGAGTGATCTGCTAATGTTAAATAACACGGAAATCCTGACTTCGATGAAACCTAATGGGTTGAGAAGCAGAAAGAAGCCACAGAATGAAGACCCTGCTAATC
>JAOUKW010000306.1 GCA_029882335.1 Candidatus Heimdallarchaeota archaeon
ATGAATTATAATTAGTTTTATTTCTTGTATTTCTATCAATTATCAACATCAACAAAAATTAGAAACAAATACTATTACTTTTGGTTCTTTTAGTTTGAAATTATTCAATTATCTCTTCTTGATCTTTTTAATCTCATATAATCATAGAATGCCTGAATAAATAAAAACAAAATGACAAATATAATTAGGATAATCAATGCAACTAATGGAGTTATATTGTCACCAAAAGGAGGCGAACGAACTTGAAGATCTCTGGTCACAACACTATCATTTATTGGAAAGTTGTTATAAAATATAATCGCATTTAGCATGTATTGACCAGAATAAACCGTAAAACTTACTTCTATAATTATAATTTCGTCTACAGCAATATTTTCAATTATTTCATTGGATAATTCTATTGGTTCATTGGTTCTCCTTTCTGAAAGTAATTCAGTAATAGTCAATTGAAGTCTTAAATTGGTATAATTACTGGAATCTTCATTTTTTATTTTAATTAATGCTCCAACTGTATCTCCATCATCTGGTAAAGTATCATTTAATTCAAACTCAATAATTTTAATATTTGGTGGTACTTGATCATTATCAATATTGTTAAGGTTTGGCTGAGAAACTGAATAATTTAGATTTAGAAGAATAAATATCAGTACCAGAATAACATAACCTTTGTTGCTATGATATTTTTGTTTGAATTTCATTGTGATCCAACCTCCTTTCTAGATCCAAAAAATAGAAATAATACAATAAATACTATTGTTTGAGAAATTAGATGAAAAATAGATTGAGCAAAATCTATTTCAGAAAGATCAGTTTGAAATGGTCCCCCACCAATTGATGGTAATCTCAAGACTCCAGTAATTAGAGATTCGTAATTTGTAAACATCCATCCTGTATCAATATTAGATACACCTAAAAGTACATCAAGCAGAGGAATTAAGATTAACAATGCAAAAAAGGTAATTGTAACAGAAGTAGCAGTACTATTAATTAATGAGCTAACCAAAAATGCAAATGCTAAAATTGTAGTCATATAAATCATTGAAACTAAAAACGAAGTCGCCATTTCTCTTGGAACACTATCTGCCCCATAAATCATCCGTGTATGAAATATAACCAAAAGGTAGTACAATAAAATACCCAACCACCCTGTAACCAAATGACTAAGATACTTAGCAATAATTACATTAGATCTTCTCTGTGGCAGTGGATAAATCAATAAATCAGTACCTTTGGTATGCTCTCGATTTATCGCATCTGCACCAAGAAATGATGCAAATAATACAAACATTAAACCAATTGAACCCATTAGATTCGACACAAATGCAAGACTTTCTTCTGGAAAATCACTATCACTTAATACTGGAATGAGATAAAACAATTCTGCAATTACGATTGCAATAATCATCATATTTCTCATCTTATTACGCCGATAAATTTTCAAAAATTCAAATTTCAAATTAATTTTTACTTCATAAAATTCTTGAATCACAATATCAATAAACTTGGTCATAAAATTAGCTCCTTCTTATCACTCGGATTTCCAAATATCTTGAAATAAATATCCTCTAAAGTTAAAGTTTGAGGATTATATGAAAAAATTGGTAACTTCTCCTTCATTATTTCTTTTAATATATCATGAGTCGCGGAAATATCACCATCATACTCAATATAAGGATTATCTACTTCAAAATATCCCTTTACCTTATCAATGGACTGTATTATCTCCTTTTCACCTGAATTTAAGTCCCTTAGAAATTTAACCTGGATCTTTTTAAAACCAAGCTCCTTCCTAAGATCACTAATTTTCTCATCACCAACCTTTTCTCCATGATTCAAAAATATCACTCTACTGCTAATTTCATCAACCTCTGTTAAATTATGTGATGTCATAAATATAGTCTTTCCCATCTTATTTATATTTTTAATCAAATCTCGAACCTCTCTAACACCTTTCGGATCAAGTCCATTTGTCGGCTCATCCAAAATTATTAACTCAGGATCATGAACAAGTATTTGGGCCAACCCTAATCTTCTTTTCATACCAGTACTAAAAGTACCAACCTTTTTAGTTCCAACCTCACTTAATCCAATATCATTAAGAACCTCCTTAATCCGAATTTGTGATTCTGCTTTATTCATTAAATGAGTTTTACACACATACATTAGAAAATCATTTGGGGTTAATTTATCATAATAACCAGGAGTACCAACTAAAGCACCCACTTTTTGCAATAGCCTATTTTCTTGCCCCTTTATATTTTCTCCAAATAATTCCACCTCTCCCTTAGATTGATTGATCAAATTCAAAATAATTTGTATTGTAGTCGTCTTTCCTGCCCCATTAGGCCCTAGCAAACCAAGTGAATCTCCTTTATTGACCACCATATCCAAATTTTTCAATGCCTCTACTCTACCTTTATAGGTCTTATAAAGTCCTTTTGTTTGAATTATCGGCTTCATATTTTATTATATAGTACCAAACTAATTAACTCTTGAGTTCATTACTCAACAAATCTTTATTGTCTCAATGGAAAAATAACTAGGGTTATAATATACATACACAAATGTGCAATCCTACTTCCTTAGGTTCTCAATTTCTAGGAATTAATTCCTCAATTTCCTCTTTACAGTGAATTTTGTACATTCTTTAAAATGCAGACTTAGGTGGGATAAATACAAAATCTAGGGAATTCAAGAAATTTTTATATAATATGATTATTAATCATTAAAGGATGGGCTAGTTCATCAAGTAAATGCTTGAAAACAGCATTTTATACCTCTGTATAGGGTGTCTTATCGAATTAGACTCATTTGACAACTCTAAAGCAATTGATTTATGATACTTTCATTTCCTAAAATATTAGATATAAATTTAGAAAAGTAAATAAAAAATACAAATTAATTAATTAATATTTTCAAAATATATTGACTCAATTTCATTAATTAATTTAGAATTGGGAAGTCCTTTATCAATTACAGATAAATTAAGATGGATCTGATCTACTGATTTTGCACCAATAATAGGAATTGCAGTTGTGTGCGTTTGTAATAACCATCCTATTGCGAATTCTGTTAAAGAATAATCAGCATCTTCAATTAAAGGTTTAATAAGTCTCAAGAAATTAAAATACCTCTTATATTCTTCATTTTCAAAATTGAATCGTGAAATTACATGATTGTTATCAGGTCTATACGAGTTTAGATATTTTCCTGTTAGAATTCCATTTTTCAAAACTCCATTAATTATATGACCCTTCTCAATTGAATCCAAATATTCTTTCATCTTTAATTGTCTATCAACAAGATTGTAAGTATATTGAATCCCTAAAAAATTTGGATTTTTAACATGAGGAACTGAAGAAGCCAAATTAAAATCATTAGTCACCCAACCAAAACCGGAAATAAGTCCTTCTTGTACAAGATCATTACAAGAATCAAATATTTCATGAATTAATGACTCATGTAGTTTGGGTACCTGTAATTGAATTAAGTCAAGATGACTCAAACCAAAGCGTTTCAAACTTGCTATGGTTGCCTCTCGGACATAATCTGGATGATCGATAATGGATTTTATGGTGGCAGTATTAGTATCAAATATCAATCCAAAACTTGTACCGATATACACATCATAATCACCAGTAGCTATCACTTTTCCGATTCGTTTTTCTGCTTCTCCACCACCAAAAATATCTGCACAATTTAGAAAATTAATACCTTGTTCTAATGCAGTTTTCACGATATTTAGAGCAGAGTCTTCTTTCATGGGACCATATCCTTGTATACTACCATCAAGACCATAAAATGAACCACCCAAAGATGCACATCCAAGACCAATCGCAAATAAAGAAGGTCCTTGTTTTGATAATTTTCTTTTCATATACTTTTTAGATGATTTAATTAATGATTAACTTTTTGTTCAATGTATATTTATTATCTCTGCACTGACTATTCACATAATAAAATTAATTCTAAATAAATTATACTAATTGATATAGAATTAAATATTTATTTTGAATTAGAAATATTTGTTTAAATTTCAAAATTTAAATTAAAAATGGAAAAATAATAATCGGTTATATTATTTTTCTTTGTATAACTGAGGAAAACTTTTAATCAATTATATTATATTAATACTCATGATATAACTTCAGTACCAGTACAATAAATTCTTAATATATTGCGAACGTTATATTGCAACTTAGAACCTTGAATATCAAATTTAACTGGTTTTACTATAATAACATTATCCATCATGCAATACTATTTTATACAATCAGTATTATACATGGATATGAAATTTCTATATAATTTACCCACTGAATTATTTTTTCTTTTTAAAGAACTACCAGTTGATTTTCTCAAACATATTCAAATTAATGAAGAAACACTTCAGAATGCTACATTTATTCAGATTGTCGAAGATCTGATCCCTCAATTTAAAATCATTCAAGAACAACAGTCATTTCAAGAGCAAGAAACCCAAAGATTAGAGATGCTTATCTTCTTCTCGCATGTATTACCAGCAAGTTTGAGATCGTAGATGAAGGAATAGATGAACCACAGACATTTGCAGAAGTTGTTTGTTAAATGCATGCAGTGTTTAGTCTGAAAAATACTAAACTAGAAATAGATTTAACTCATTTTCAAAATTATAGTGAACCATTGTTAGTAATTCTCAAATTTTTAAAGTATTGGGCAGAAATTAATCCTGTTACCTTTGAATTGATACCTGAACTTACTGATGTTTTTATTAATTATGGAAAGGTGATAAGCGATAACTTAATCCCAATTGTGATAATGCTTGAAAGAACAGTTGGTCAAATTACAACCAACTATAAACATGCAGAAATCATTTATACTCTAATTGATAACTTAGCAAAACGCACTAATGCAGAATATATACAGACAATAACATCTTAAGCATTTGGTATATATTACAGTATGCAATCAAAACTTAGTCTAAGTTTAGATTATTATGAAGAAAGTCTCAAATTAGATAAGAAATTAAGATTGGAATTGAATTACAAGATACAAATCAGTATAGGGAAAATTTATCTAAGATTAGGTGAATTAGAAAAATCAGTAGAGCTATTTACTGAATTATTGCAGAATCA
>JAOUKW010000307.1 GCA_029882335.1 Candidatus Heimdallarchaeota archaeon
CTAGGTATTTGTCAATTGCGACTTGCATCAATAAAATTGACTTCATTGTTGCGAGAGACTAAGTTTCAATCCTATTACTAGGTATTTGTCAATTGCGACAGGATGTATTTAGTCCATTATCAAACAATAAAAAACAGTTTCAATCCTATTACTAGGTATTTGTCAATTGCGACATGATAGACATAGATTCTACAGGAATTATATGCAAATTGTTTCAATCCTATTACTAGGTATTTGTCAATTGCGACCGTTATGTTTTTGCCATCTCCAGACCTCCATACAATGGTCTAGAAAAAAGTGACTGCGAGAATCGCCACTTGGAAAACGAGGATCTCCGACCTGTAGACTGCAAATTTCGGGGGTAATTTTGTGACGTGCTTGAATCGAGTTGATTGCCATATAGATCAAACACACAACCTATTTTTCGCCTACAATTTCCTATTCCATTCAAAACACCAAATAATCGCCTTCGATTAGATATTTTCTTATTTAATGAGTGCAGTAACGTACTAATCATAAATTCACTATTCGAATAATTACCAAATATTTGATTGAAATTTATGCACACTGCAGTATTCATATTACTATCACCAAAATTATTTGATGGTTCAAATAAACATTGAATTAACAATTTATAAAGGACATAATATTTGCATAGAAAATTATACATAAAATATAATTTATTATAAAATGCGACTTTTGAAATAATGATTTGGATTTATGGATTATGTAGAAAGTGATAAAACAATGATGGGTTTACTAAATTTGATTCTCAATTGAATAATACTATGGTATTTAATCAATTCTAACTTACATCACATCCATTGGCCTTTAACTCTTCTATCCATTGTTTAAGATCATGAGAAAATAGGTTAAAATCGTGTTTTCCCAAATTTAATTGTTTTAATTGTTTTAATTTTGCCAAACTTTCAGGATACATTTCAATTTGAGAATTGCTGATTGATAAATTAGTTAATGTATCAAGGTTTCCAATATTTTCAGGTAGAGATGATAATGATGTATTAATTATTTTTAATTCAGTTAGTTTCTTTAGATTGCTGATTTCATCAGGTAATTCGGAGATAGGACTGGAAAATATCATTAAAACCTCAAGGTTTTCCAATTCCTGAATATCACTGGTGATTGAGGTTAAATTTGGTGATCCTAGTACTAGCTCCTTTAAATTCTTTAATGAAAATATTGGTTTTGGTATTTCATTGTAAGAATTTTCACGAATAGTTAATATTTCAAGTGATTGTAATTCCGAGAATGAGGATGGTAGAGCAGTAAGTGTATTATTCGTCAAATGAAGTGTTTTCAATTTAGTCAATTCTCCGATGTTACTGGGAAGAGTTGTAATTTGGTTCATATATAAACCTAGGCTCTCCAATTGCTTTAGTTGAGTAATTGATGGTGGGATATTAGTTATTTGATTGCCTTCAAAATATATTTCCCTTAGATTTGGTAATGAAAAAATAACCTCAGGAATGTTTTCGAATTTATTAAAGGATGCAGAAAGATATTCCAGTTTATGTAAATTACTGAAAGTTGTGGGTAAATCTTTTAGTTTATTGACATTCATATAAATGTACTCTAAATTAGCTAAGTTACCTAGAGAAGCTGGTAATACAGATAATTCGTTATCATTAATATACAATGTTTTGAGTTTGGATAAATCGCCAATGGATACAGGTAGTTGTTCATAACCATTTTCACCAATATCAAGCCTTACTAAATTGGTAAGCAATCCAATTTCTTCTGGAAACTGCAATATACAGCAATTATTGAAAGACATATCTTCTAGCTGTGTTAATTCACCAATTGATGGGGATAAAGTTTCTAGATATCCCAGTTCAATAGCAAATTTGCGTAATGATTTAGCTTGTTTTAATAAGGGAATTAATTCATCAGGTAATATTTCATTTTTATACATCCCCATTTCGATAGTTTCTATCTTACCTTGATCTTCAAACCTTTTAATCAATTTAGATAGACTTTTTTCAGAAATATAGTCTTTTACTAAATCTAGGATTCTATCAAAAATATCTTTATCTTCCATACCTTATTAGCCGTGATATGCACATAATTAATAACTTTTAGATAAGAATAGTTTTTCTTTCTAAGGTTTGAGGTAGTATTTTAATTTGAAACTCTAGGTTACAATAATTTGGGAATCAAGTCGTTAAATAATAGATAATTAAATTTGTAGTATTTTTTCTAATCCGATTTTAGCAAATGAAACCTCTAAATTTGAATTTTTAGTTTTTGAATATGTTATTGCACGATCCTCAAACTCTTTCAATTGACGATCATCATAGTTGTGATGATGTGTAATATAGAGATGCTTGATCTTAGCCTGACATGCAATATCGATGATTTGGTTATGGTAAGAATGACCGAATCCTGAATAGTTAGTATAATCATCATTTGAATATTGAGCGTCTGCAATTAATATATCGGATTTGTAGATGAATTCAATGTATCTATTTATCCATTCTTCCTTATTTGGATTGATTATTTTTTTGCCGATGTAATCGAATTCATTATCTGTTGCGTAAATGATTGAGTATTTCCTATCTTTAAAGGTAAAAATGAATTTATATAGGATAACCCCTGAACTAACAGGATGAATTCCTTTTAGTAATCTAACTGTTGTAACTCTATCGATCTGTATTTCTTGATTGTCTTCTTCATATTCAGTTATCTTTTCTTTATCAAATCCGAACATATAGGGTCCTTCTTGAGGTAAGAAAGAAACTGGCCAAATAACATCACCGTCGTAGTATTTTTGGAGATGATTTCCTATTCCTTTGGGACCGACAAGATGTACATTTTTATCCTTATAGTTCTCTAAGGATGATAGCCATGGAAGTTTAGTCATTCCCAATCCTTGAATATGATCTGCATGAGTATGACTGATGAATAGATATACGTCTTCAGCGATGGTATTTAATTCCTGTTGAGCAGTTATTATCCCAGTACCTGCATCTAAAAAGAGCAATGTATTCATAGGTGTTCTAATTGTTATACTCGAAGTAGCTCCTCCAAATTGAATATATTCAGTCCCAGATTGGGGGATAGACCCTCTTACACCATAAAAATTAATTTTTATCATTGCTATACCTCATTTATCAAATTGACGGATCAATTGTCTGATTAAATGCTTTCTCAATGCACTTATCCATTACAACGATCTTTCCTGCTTTTTCTCCAATTAATTCTATTTCATCAGAATAAAATCCTTCTTGTATCCAAATATAAGAAACACCATGATTTATTGCTTCTTTAGTGATTTCAATTACATCTTCTTTCTGATTTGGAAATAATAGTAAGATATCTGCTTTTTCAGGTAATTCTGCAAATGATGGATAAGCTTGTTGAGTTAATATTGGATTATCAGTGGAAATTTCATAGATATTATATCCATTTGATTGAAGAAATTTAGATTTTAAACAGGAAACATTTTCTTGATCTTTACTTATATTGATAACTGCTATATTTTTTGATTCAGCAAAGATTTTTCTAATTTCACTATCATCTATTCGATTATGAAAGCTTATAGAGGAAAAATCGATTTCTGCATCTTCGAAGTTTATGGGTAAAATTATTCTGAAACAAGTAAATCCGGGGCTTGAAATTACCTTAATATCACCTCTATGTTTTTGAGTGATAATTTTATATGTGATATCTAAACCCAATCCAGTACCTTGACCTTGTTTTTTCGTTGTGAAAAAAGGATCAAATATCTTATCCTTTATTTCCTTCGGAATACCAGGTCCGTTATCTTCGATTTCGATATAAATAAAATTGTCATAATTTTTAGTGGTTATTTTTATAGTTCCCTTTCCTTCCAATGCATCTATTGCATTATGAATGATATTAGTCCAAACTTGGTTTAATTCACCACCATGACCTTGAATCTTTTTCAGATTAGGATCATATTGTCTTTCTACTTGAATTCCTTTCTTCAGTTTTGATCGTAATATAATCAGGGTATTATTAATTCCCTCATGAATATCTACGGATTGTACAGGAGCTTGATCCATATATGAATAGCCTTTGAATGCTCCTACAATTGATGAAATTCTATCAGAACCAATCTCTATTTCAACTAATTGATTTTTCGTCTGATACTCAAGTGTAATCCATTTTAATAGAATATCTTTATCAATTTGTAATGAATCAAAATAATTATTCAACGATTCAGGGGATAATCCAAGAGTTGCTAACACTGGTGCATACACCCATGCATTTTCTAACTCCAGATTATCAAGATAATTCTCTATATTATATTCTAAATCAGATAACACCAGTGGATCTATCTCTGCTATTGTAGAGGCCTTTTGATCGATGATTTGTTTTAATTCATTGATTTTATCATTATGATCGGAGGATAAATTCAAAGTACCAATATCTCTATTAGATTGCATTAACTTTTCAAGGTCCGTTTTTAGTTGGCTTACGCTTCTAACAATTGCAGTTGCTGGATTATTTAATTCATGTGCCAACCCTGCACTTAGTGTACCTAATTGAGCCATTTTTTCATTTTGTCTGAGTAAAATTTCAGTAGAGGTCCAACGATTAATTATGGTTTTGAATAGTGATCTAAGAACACTTGAGTACTTATCTATTAATTCATCAAAATCATCTTTAGCTATAACTAAAAGGCAACAATCGGTTTTACATCGTACTGTTGCTGTTCTTGGAATCGATTTTAACACTGCCATTTCTCCAATTACATCTCCAACCTCACGAATAGCCAATAATACTGGCTTATTACCGGATTTTTTTATTATCTCTACTTTTCCTTCTTTAATGATAAAAGCATGTTCTCCAGTATCTCCTTCGTTAAATAATATCGTCTCTGCTTCATATTTCTTTTCAGTAACTATTTTTTCCAGTAGAGCGTAGTCCTCTTCTTCTAATTCAGAAAAAAGAGTAACCTTTTTTAAGAAATCTATCATTCTATACTTCCTTTAAGAATTGATGAATCAATTGAACAGATATTGCACCTTCTCCAACTGCTGCTGCAACTCTTTTTGAAGAACCACTGCGAACATCACCAGCTGCAAATATACCTGGTATATTTGTCTCGAAAGAAAATGGCAATCT
>JAOUKW010000308.1 GCA_029882335.1 Candidatus Heimdallarchaeota archaeon
ATTTGGATTTTATTAATAAGTTTAATAGAGGGTTTGCTTACTGGTATTGCTTCTTCATATTACAGTAGTCAAAGAAACTATGACGAAAAAGACGAACTTTCAAATCATAAATTTAGAGAGGAAATAATTGACGATCCAACTGAATATTTAATGGAGTTTGAAGATGATGAAGAGGATTATTAAGGAGGTATGATATTTGGAAGATTATGTGGTTATTGATATTAGAGGAAATTTGTTTCCATTAGATCCACGATCAAAAATAATTATAACTTTTTCATGTATAATAGGTATTGCAGTTTCCATTGATTTCTTCCAAGTGTTGTTATTTGCGTGTATGCTTTTACCAATAATTATTTTCTATCGTCCAAAACGTTCAGCAATAAATCGTATATTTTTAACAATACCATTCGCATTGTTATTTTGTTTGTCAATTTATGTATTTCTCGATGGGAATAGCGTGACTTTAAGATACATTAGCTATAAACGTATTTATACTGATTTTGAATTTTCAGTTCTGGTTGGATATAGATTCTTGATTTCAGTTGCTCATTCTACAATTTTATTGGAATCGGAAGAAACTTATTTAGAAATCATAGAAGCATTAGCATCTTTTAAAGTTGGTAGATATCTTGTATCACTTCTTATTTTAATTTTAACCATTTCTAATAGATTATCAAGTGAATATTCAAGGATGACATTGGTTGCAAAGGCCAAAGGTGGATTCTCTCAAAAGAGTACAACCTCGATATTTTTGAAATTACGAATTATGAGTCGATTATTGGCTCGAACAATTAATAACTATTCTGTTGCTGAAACCTTATCAGCTAGAGGATTTACAGGTACTTTCTATCCTACAACGAGAAATTGGTCAAGTGAGGGTATTAGCATGGCACTATTGTCGATCTTATTTTCAATACTCTTTGTGTTTATTGGTGAATTAAGGATGATATATCATGGATAACTCAAAATATGTACTTGAAACTAGGGATTTATCATTTGCATATCCCAAATCAAATCATTATTTATTGAATAAGGTGAATTTAAAAATTCAACGAAATCAAATGACTTGTATAGTTGGACAGATCGGAGGTGGTAAATCTACTCTGTTAAAACATTTAAGTGGATTAATAACGCCTCAAATGGGTGATGTATATATTAATGGAATATCTGTAAAAGAAAATTCAAAAAAGTCATTTCATACTGAGGTAGGACTACTCTTCGAGAATCCAGAGGATCAATTATATTATCCCATTGTTGCTGATGATATTGCATTTGGTCCGAGAAATTTAAAATTAAATAAAAAAGAAATATATCGCAGAGTAATTCAATCAAGTAAGGAATTAAATATTTTACATTTAATGGAAAGAGAAACATCCACATTATCCTTTGGTGAAAAGACACTGGTTGCACTTGCAGGAATGCTTGCCATGAATACAAAAATTATACTCATGGATTCACCTGAAATTGGTTTAGACTTTTGGAGTAAACCGATTTTAATTCGTTTATTAGAAAGATTAAAATTAAACCATACAATAGTAATGTGTACAAATGATACATCTCTATTGAAAAGGGCGGATAAAATTTTATTACTATGGAAAGGTAAGATTCGAGAGGAATTTGTTGATTATAGAGAATTTCGATCATCCTTGAGTAAAAAGGGACAAGATAAATAATATATATTAATTATATCCTGAGTCAATAGGAACTGGTTTATATCAACTTTTGAATTTTTTATTACGAATGAATTTATTTCTTGATTATCTAGTATAATGGATAGATAATATCTTTGAATTGATTAAATAATTTCAATACATTTTTTTCAGCTGGTTCTTCAACAATTGATGCTACTTTAGCTAAAGCAATAAATAATTTTTCGAATTCATTTGATACATTTGTTCGTAGATAAAATTTTATCGCATCTAAAAAAGTAACTAGAATTGCATCTTCTGAATTTATTCCCGACATTTCGTTTATAGAATAAGTAATTAACCATTTATCTGTCTCTCTTTTTAAATTTACATTGTTAAAACCAAGTAAATCATTTAGTAATTCATTTTTTGTAAATTTTTGTTGAAGTAAATTACCTAGATGTAAATTTATACTACCTCCTTCAGTTGTCACAATTCCATTCTTTGCAATAAATTTTTGATTTAATCTATGTAATAGACTATTAAAACCATCAAATATTTTTTTAGTTTCTTGTTCACCATGAATCAGAATAATATTTTCAAAATCTTTTTTATTTTTCGCATTTTGAAGGGCATTTTTCACTAATTTCGATTTATGATCTGTAAAAATTTCATCAAAAGCACCTTCAAAAATACTTTCTGGTGGATTATCAAATAAAGTTAAGGATATGTTTAAAGGAAAATTCTGTAACTCCTCTGATGCAAGTCTAGGGTCCGTATCAATTAATTCTTTCATATATTTCAACATTTCCTCAATTGTAGGAAGTAGATTTTCAGCATCATAATTATATTTTAAAATTTCCTCTGATTTTGGTTGGAAGGATATTTGAAATTCTTTCTTTCTTTTCTTTATTGAACTGTATATCTTGTCTATTATTTTCTCAAATTCATTGTCTGTTACCTTAAGTAATGATAAAAATTTTTTATCTACTTCGCTAATTAATTTGTCTAGGGATTTTTCTTGCTTTTTATCAAATTTTTCCATTTGAAAAATTTCTTTAATTGTGGGTTCGCAATGGTAAGTCCAAATTGCTGATACTTCATCAACTAATTTCTCAAGTTGTTCTTGGAATGAATTTCCTATGTGATCAAATTTTAAATTAAGAATTGGATTTTTTATTTGAATCATCTGTGTTACATGTTTGAAATTCTCTGCTGTAGTGAGTGTATCTTTTATTTCTGTGAGAAAACTAATATACACCTTTGACCAATGAATTAAAACCTTTTGGACATATGTACTATATCTTCTCTCTGTTGCAAATTTTACTGCTTCAATTAATATTTCTGGTTGATTGATAATCTGAATGAAACTTTCTGAATCAATTTTATTAAGATTTATGGGGATGTGCTTTCCATTTTGACTAATTAATCTTAGAGTATCTAATTCTTCTATTATACTTGTCAATGATCTGTAGTCATTTTTTCTTTTATAAAAATATTCATTGTTCTTTTTGGTAAGGACATATTCTTGATCTTCTATTATTATATTTAAATTGAAGTAAATCATTAGTGTAGAAACTATATCTCTATACCTAGGTAAAATAAACTCTAAATCAAACGAAATATTATTTAATATTTTTAAAAATTCAATAAGTGCAGAAGCAGCTTTTATCGTAATTCCATTCTTAGCATAATAATTAATATTTTTTATTAAAATACAGTCTTTATCAACAATATCTAAAAATTGAGATATAAAAATTTCAGAAATAGTGAAGGATAATGAATTTACAATTGCATTAGTTAAGATTATAGCCTCTTCTATAGATTTGATTTGTAATTGAGTTTGTTCTTCAGATACAATTAACTCTTTAAGTTCAATTCTTGCTTGATTGGTTAGTTTATCGAAATTATTTATTTTTGATAATAATTCATCTTTTAAAATAAAGGTATTTGTAAATCGAATTAATATATTCATAGATGTTTTTGATAATGAGATACCCGACATTTCTTTTATAAACTCCGATATGAAGGTTTGTATATGTCTTGCAATGACACCTGATTGTTTTTCGATAATTATTTCAGAAAGTACGTTTCCAATATGATAAACCTCAATGTTTTGTAATTTTTTATTGAATTCTGAAAATAATATTTCTTGGTCTAATTTGCAAAATATAATAACTGGGTTTATTTTAAATGATTTAAGAAAGGATATTTTAAGAAACTTTTCAATAATGATTGTTTTGGTTGTGTGTAAATCTAAAATCGAGATCGTCGAAAGAATTTTATTTTGATGATATTCTACATCTTTTGGAAAATTGTCAATTATTAATTCCTCAAAATTTATATTTTTTTCTTTGAACATTTTTAATAAAATTTGATAAATTCTTTTTGGCTCACTTCTTGGGTCTGGTGAAGAAAGCATTAGACTTGGAAATTTATTCACTAAATCATAAACAATATATTCTGCAACTCCAATGATTAAATTTTCGCGGTTTTCTGGTTTTAAAATACCTTTATACCAAAATTTTTCCTTTTCTATCCAATCATCTTCCAAAATGTCATTAATGACATCTGTTAATAATATTTTGTCTTCAAATAAATCGTTTATTATTTTTTCATATTCTCTTCTTAATTTCCTAGGATCTGATGATAGTTCCTGTTCCATTTGGATGATTGTAACCGCATTTAAAAAACCACGAATCAATGTGGATCTATCAATTGGGACACCATTTATTGCATATTCCGGAATAAAACTAAATTGAGTTAATTGTTTTCCAAAATTGGAACATAAAGATTGAATTTTTCCTTCAATTTCCTTATTAATGGTTTCTCCAGTGGATACTGAAATAATATAACTCATTATTAGTTTACTGGTTTGGTTGATTGAAATTGCAAAAGTACCAAATGAGGAAGTTTCCACTGAACCCGTCATGAACTGAGATTCTCCGGAGGATGCTTCAATAGATACAATATCCTTTAATGCTGTTAGAGTGCTTGCAATTAATTTTGAATCAGTATCTGCAGAGAGTTTTCCTAATTCACCCATTGTAATTCCAAAATCACTTTGTACTGATAGCCAAACATAGAGAACCATAGGTAAATATTAATGTAATCCATAAAAAACTCTTTCAATAAATCCATAATTTTTGGTAGCTCAATAATAATTTTAATACTTATAATTTTTCAGAAAAATCTTTCACCTCTAATATTAATTTTTCCTCGTATTTTTTATAAATATCTCCTAGAAAACGGTATACATGATCTCTAATTGTAAATTCTGCAGAATTAACAATATTTGCTAATGTTTTTTGGGTTAATATCGATTTACAGCAATAAAATTTACAAATTACTCGATCTGCTAAATAAACAATAGATACGGCAAATGGGAAAGGTTGTACACCACCTCGTTCTTTACGATGGATATACTTTAGAAAT
>JAOUKW010000310.1 GCA_029882335.1 Candidatus Heimdallarchaeota archaeon
CTTTCATAGATATAGAAGCATTAATTCAATTTGGTTTAGTAAAAATTTGATTATTTGGTAACAAATCCCAATATAACATTATTTGATTTTTTATCGGATAGTTCTAAAAATACAATTTCTTCTTAATTAGGAATTAAGACATTCCTCGATCTCAGAACGAAGATTAGTAGACTCAATTCCAGTAATATTTTTAATTCTTTTCTCATACATATTCCAATCAATAGTTCTTACAAATGTATCAGCTTTGTCGGTATTTTTTTGCTCTTTCATGTGGTTAACTGTATTAACAAGAAATCTAACAATATTCAACATCTTGAAAAAATCTAAATCAGATATTGGTATTGGGCTTTTCTTTAGGTAGAGTTCTAATAATAGATCACCTAATTCTTCATTAAAGATTTTTACCGTAAAGCCTTCAGACCACATGATATCGATTCTAATATCGACAATTCTTGTCCAATTCCAGTCAATAAGATATAACTCCCCTGATGGAGAAACTATTATATTATCTGTATTCATATCACTATGAACAAGACCTAATAGTTGTTTGTTTTCCAAATCTTGAGTTTTAGTCACGAGCCAGTCAATCACTTTTGTTATTAATGAAAGACCTAATTTTTTAGATCTCTCTCGAAAGGAGGATACAAATATCTTTAGACTGTTATCTCCTTCTTTAGTGAATATTTCATGATCAGAACCAAATGGATCATTAAATTTACTTTTCCAATCATAATTATGTACTAATACCATTAGCTCAGCATATTTAGACATTAAGTTTTTAACTATGTTAGTATCAGACCTGTTCTGTGTAATTGAGTCAGTTAACGAAACTCCTGTAATTTTTTCCATTATGATAACTGGACCTTCAGAGTATGTACTATCAAAAGCGAGTACCTTTGGAACTGGAATATCTGAATCATACCAAGTTCCTAACATTAACACTTCGTGTTCCCATAATTTAATGAAAAAAGGATTATTATCTCGTGCAATCTTTATAACCAACTCTTGATTAACTATTTCGGTAGTTTTTAAGTCGGTAAATGAAATGTCAATGAAATAAATATGTGAAAATATATTTGAATTTTCAATTGTATGATGGGTCATGTTCTCAATATTTAAACTACTTGAATTTGGGATCACATTTGTCAGCATTGTAAAAATATGATTTTTCAAATTTAAGTCAAATCCCATTATATCAATCCATTTGTTTAATTAATTTAAATCCTACCATTTTATTAAATTCTAATAAAATAATATAATAACAAAATAATACATTATATTGGATTTGTAATTGAATTATTATTAAAATTTGAATATAGTGATAATTTTATTTTCTTGGCTAATCTCTAAACTATAGAAAACGTCTTCTTTAACTCAATATTAGCAATATCTGGTTTCAGAAAATTCATTTATAGAAGACAATTAATATCTCAATAATAAGTAAAATTTAATATTTATAATCAAATAACCAATATAATAATGAGTCAGGAAGAGTCTTTTGATTTTTCTAAATTACAAAATATGCTCTTCAAAGACTCAAAACTAAAATTAAGTATAACATATTCATTGTTGAATGAGTCAAATAATAAGAGATCATTGGTTTTGGATATTTCGCTATATTTTCTTATAATTTCAATTTTCGGGTTTGTTAGCCTGTTAATAATAAAAAATAAAATAGCAATTATATTTCTTTAGTTACTGATCCCATTAATATTATTTTTAATTAAAATACAAATAAATTTAGAGTTTGAAGAAATTAAAGTAATTAGTAAAATTTAAATTAGATCTGACTTCTATTTACTAGCCTAACAGACTCAATTTAATAAATAAAAATATTTATACTATAATGTTGTTAACTATGAGACATTTTTAATGATTTCCATTAATTAAAGATTATTGGTAACTGGAGCTAATGTAACAAATTTTTTATTCCAATGGAGCTTTTTTGTTTTTATTTTGTTATCATTCTCGATTAAATTATTACAATTTTATTCAAATAATATCCTAATTGGATTTTTATTTAATTTGTTAGGAAATATAACAATTTTAATTTATACACTATTCCTCTTCAAATTTGATTTTAGAGATTGGAGAATATTGAAAAATAGTAAAGAAGTAAAAGACTTTTTTGTATTTGGATATCACACACACATCATGATCTACATAATCACATCCGTTGTTTTGAAAATATTTCAATTAATTTTTTCGATACATCTACCAACTTATCCAATTGGACTAAATTTATACGATTTAGCAATATACATTTTCATTTTAATACAACCAACTTTCCAAAAATTTATTGACCGAGTAAAACCAATTATGTATTTTCAAATTAAATTCAAACAGAAACCTAAAATCAGTCTTTTTAAGTTCTTACACATTTCTTCCTTATTGATGATATCAGTCATAATCTCTATTTTTATAATGTCTTCTGTTTTTAATACTTATTTTAAATTCAATTGGAAATTCTATCAACTTGCATTTTTCATACCAATTATGATCTATACCTTAATAGTCCCATTCCTAACAATAAGTAGTTTCATGAAAGTTTCAAATTTGCTTCCAAGTTTTAATAATAATCTTCACAAAATAATTTATTTTCTTACATTTACAATTTATATTTCTGTAGGTATAATTGCACTGTATTTTAATTTAATAATTGGTATTTTTATTATCATTAGTTCTCTATCATTACATTTTCTTATGGTCATATTATCAGAAAAAGCAATGCCATTAAATGGAGAAATTCAAATTGAAAATGGATTATTATTTGCATCTGTAATCTATTAAGAAGTAAGCTATAAATTAAAATATGTATAACTAATCTGTAAACCATAGAGGTCAAAATTGTTAGCTACAACAGTTATCTATCAACAAATTTGATATGTAACCGAAAAGCAAACATGGTAATACCATAGGTATAAGCTAAAATATCATCAAATATCGAATAATATATTATTTAACACTATGAAAAATTAAATTCATAAATTGGAAGTAGATTGTGAGGATAATAATATGTATTTTTCATATTACTAGGTAATTCTCAATTGTGACCTAGGAATAAGAAAGCAAGAATCGAATCGAAGAAAACTAGTTTCAATCCTATTACTAGGTATTTCTCAATTGTGACAATCCGCATCTAGACAGTTAAGAAGACTTCACAAAAAGTTTCAATCCTATTACTAGGTATTTCTCAATTGTGACTGGAAATTGAAACGGCTGAACTATATCAAGCAAAAGGAGTTTCAATCCTATTACTAGGTATTTCTCAATTGTGACCAAGTTACAATATATTTACCTAACAATATTCAGTTAATGTTTCAATCCTATTACTAGGTATTTCTCAATTGTGACATTATAGACGCAATTCTAGATAATCTAATTGCTACGTCGTTTCAATCCTATTACTAGGTATTTCTCAATTGTGACAAAATGGAGAGAGGAAGGAGTAATCAACATGCCAAAAGCGTTTCAATCCTATTACTAGGTATTTCTCAATTGTGACGTAAAAGATTAGGAATGATCTTTAATGTATTATTATTCCTGTTTCAATCCTATTACTAGGTATTTCTCAATTGTGACATATTACTTTCTCACCTGCTCATGCTTACAATCCAACATAGTTTCAATCCTATTACTAGGTATTTCTCAATTGTGACGTGCAGCTATAAATATTAATAATACAATAATTATAACTGTTTCAATCCTATTACTAGGTATTTCTCAATTGTGACAATACGGATTACGATTGGTTACTTGTTAAAAGTTATCCGTTTCAATCCTATTACTAGGTATTTCTCAATTGTGACTTTGTAATAAATATCGCGAAGAGGTAATAAAATGACAAAGTTTCAATCCTATTACTAGGTATTTCTCAATTGTGACTTTTTTGAAAATCCTGTGACATGGGCTTACGCTAGTGGTTTCAATCCTATTACTAGGTATTTCTCAATTGTGACTCACCAGTGGTTGTTGATAATGCAGGTGACCATATTACGTTTCAATCCTATTACTAGGTATTTCTCAATTGTGACATTGATGAGAATTTCATTGAGACAATATATGCTACTGGGTTTCAATCCTATTACTAGGTATTTCTCAATTGTGACATACAATTAACAGCAGCACCATCAGTAGATTATACTGCGTTTCAATCCTATTACTAGGTATTTCTCAATTGTGACTTAGTGATGAAAATCAAAAAATTGCTTTGATGAAAGCTCTGTTTCAATCCTATTACTAGGTATTTCTCAATTGTGACAGGTAGTGCAAGTTATGGTGGATTAGTTACAACATTAAGTTTCAATCCTATTACTAGGTATTTCTCAATTGTGACAACTGCTGCAGCAGAGTTGAAAAAATTAAAATCTTCTGTTTCAATCCTATTACTAGGTATTTCTCAATTGTGACCTATAACATTCCGAAGGGTATTAAAACTCACAAGATAGTTTCAATCCTATTACTAGGTATTTCTCAATTGTGACTGAAGGTGTCCGGGTCTACTTCGTACTCATCAGGAGCAGTTTCAATCCTATTACTAGGTATTTCTCAATTGTGACTGTGATTCGCGTGGCGATGCCGTGGGATAACATGCCTCAAGTTTCAATCCTATTACTAGGTATTTCTCAATTGTGACGTGTGATAAAAACTGCAATAATCTCTTGAACAGGTCCGTTTCAATCCTATTACTAGGTATTTCTCAATTGTGACAAAACAGCTATGACAAAGGGTTCAATAGCTCAAAAAATGTTTCAATCCTATTACTAGGTATTTCTCAATTGTGACTATCATCTGTATTTTTTACGTTTAATCTTCTATAATCTTTGTTTCAATCCTATTACTAGGTATTTCTCAATTGTGACAATTAGGAGATTTAAGACATCATGAACTTAATGTCTCAATGTTTCAATCCTATTACTAGGTATTTCTCAATTGTGACTTTCTCAATTTTATCACTTACCAGCACTTGGGCGGAGGAGTTTCAATCCTATTACTAGGTATTTCTCAATTGTGACTAGTATCTCCGCGAATAACTTAAAAGATGTTCTCAAA
>JAOUKW010000309.1 GCA_029882335.1 Candidatus Heimdallarchaeota archaeon
CAATAAAAATCTAGATTTCTATGATTCACCAAAATCGGGTGTAGAAGATGGAGACTTGGTCACCACTTTTTATAACTGGGATAATTTAGGATTAGCATTTATCAATATTGGCTATTTGAAATTAAGCTTTGAAGTAAATCAATTTTTTAATCATACGGAAAAAGAGATGGTTCAGGAAATTTCAACCATTTTGAATATCAATCCTGGAGAATTTAGTTTAACAAATTATAGTGGATCATTAGAACCCCCAGAATCTCTACTGGTACCAATTGTAGATTCAGATAAAATTACAGAAACTGTATTAAAAACAAGCATTGTTGTTGCATATCTGATTAGTATTCTGTTTTCATCAATCATTATTTACAATAATCAATTTATTGCCCAGGCAAAAGTAATATCAATAAAATATGGTAATAAATATTACAAACAACAATTAATTTTGCTAAATTTATTTATTTTCCTATTTTACATCCTCTTTGTTATTGTTGGAATATTAATATTCTTAATGAACTGGACTCATAATTTCAATATATTTTATAAAAACAACTTGGTAATATCTAATTATGTAAATTGGAGAAAACTGTCAAGTTATTTAGTATATCTGAATATCACGCAAATTATAGGTCAAATTTCAGTTTCAATTCTGTTTTTAAGAAAACTAAAACAAGAGTATAAAGTTGATTTAGTCACTGATTGATGATGCACTTCATAGAAAATTCAAATCAAATTATGCAATGAACACAATCAAATCCTATAAAAGAAACTAGTACTCCAGCAATTATAATAATTGAATTATTTATTTGTAAGGTAGCAAATTTACTCAGACCAATAATGCATAGTTATCCTGTTATCACAAATATTGTAATTATATTCAACAGAAATACATAGAGTTTAAATACATTATCAATAAACTGACATACAGAGTATGACCAAAGACAACATATTAGTCCAAGTTGAGGAGATATATAAAATATTCAAGGGAACGGTAGATACTGTAGCATTGGACAAGGTCAGTTGTGACATAAATAAAGGTGAATTAGTCGCGATTTATGGACCTTCAGGTAGTGGTAAAACAACTTTACTAAAATGTATAGGTAACATCTGGAAACCGACTACAGGACGAATTTTTTTCAAAAACAAAATGGTTCATAAGTTCAATGATGAAGAATCCTCTCAATTTCGTATTCATGACATTGGTTTTATCTTCCAGGAATTCAATCTTATTCCATCACTTAATGTATACGAAAATATAGAATTACCCCTTCATTTAGCAAAAGTTAAAGAGAAAAATGTGAAAAAAGAGAGGATTTCTGGTTTGTTAGAAGAATTGGGAATAAAACGATATATCAAATCATCTCCCAAAGAACTGAGTGGTGGAGAGCAACAAAGGGTTGCTATTGCTGTTGCTCTTGCAAATGATCCATCATTAATATTAGCAGATGAACCTACGGCAAACTTGGATACAGAGAATAGAAAAATTGTACTGTCACACTTAAAGGATCTTACAAAACAAGGAAAATCTGTTTTCATCGCGACTCATGATACAGAAATAATGAATTATGCAGATACTATTTTTAATATTGATAAAGGTGTATTAGAAATAAATAATTAATTGGTTATAAAATGTCTGCACTAAGATTTTATTTGAAACTTCAATCAAATAATAAAAAGACCTACTTAATATTGTTTTTTCTTTATTTAGCCATCAATTCACTGTTCATAAGCAATCCCTCATTTGATTTTACTAAATATGCATTTGAATATCAGGAAGATGATTATATAGGAAATATCCCAACAATATCCAATGAAACCTTCTTTGAACTTAACGATTTAATATATGCCATAAAAGAAGTATCAGATAAATTAGGTTATTTTACTGCATCCAACTATACAAAAATCACTCTACTCTATCATAATGCAACACTATTTACTGATCTTATGGTGTTGCTTGAATTTTATGATGGCAATGAAATTAAATTACAAATAGATCCTCTTTATTATAGATCTAATGGAAACAATACTATTTATTTCACAGATTTCAATTTATCAAATATAAATATTATAGAATCAGCTCTTAATTACACTAATTCAAATATTCATGGTACAATTTTATTACCCAATGATTATTTCAATTCATCCAATATTTCGATATATTTTGGAATTAATCTAAACCAGGAGTTGTTTAATCAGGGTGAAATAGAACAGATAATAGATAAAGTAGATGCAGAGTTTGATTGGTGGATTGATAATATTGAAGAAATTTGGGAGATAGACATTATTTATGAAAACTTGATAAGTACAACAATTATACAATTACAGGAAAATCAATCACTATTAACATTTAACTCATTTTTCTTGGTTATTATCTTTATTGGAGGTTTAACAATTTTTCTATTTTACTGTCAATTGTTAATTTACAACCGTGATTTAGCTTCTTATTACACTGGATATCTAAGAGGGTTTAATCCAAAAATGATATACCGTTTATTTCCCTTATATTTTATTTTAAGTCAAGCAATAATCGGAATCATGAGTATTTTAACATCTAAATTAATTTTACAAGGTAGCTTTGAATTTAATTTAAATCAATTCCTTCCAGTTTTAATTGGAATTATTACCGCGGTATATGCAGTAATTTCCAGTTTGGATAAGTTTAAGCGTTTTGAACCTCAGGATGCGACAGATATTACTATTAATACAAATGTTATGGAACAGTTTTTCCTATTGATGACAATCCTTGTAGCTTTGGTAAATATTACCTTAAATTCAGATTTAATTAAATATGAAGATTTAATTCTTGTGATGTTCATTTATCTCTTCTTTGGACTGATATTTAGTTATATATTAGCAAAGATTGTTTTAATTTCAGGTAAGAAGATAAATGACTTCATCAAAAATCAGAATATTACAATTTCTTCAACTAATTTATATTATTATGTTAATAACATAGTAATTAATCATAAATCGAGAAAATTCAAATTATCAATGTTAATAGGATTCGTAGTGATATCTTTGACGATTCATGGTTATATAAGTTATAATATAATGAAGAATCCCAATTATGATAATTATGCAGGTGATTTTTCAGGTTCTTATAGTAATTTTTCAGAAATTTCCACCCTTCAGCACAATCCAAATGAATTTACAATGAGTTTGCAGATTCCAGCAAATTTAATATCATTCGGAATACAGCTAGAAGGCTTCATTACAACAGATACAAATCTCATGCAATTAGAAGAAAATATAATTAATATTGATGATGATGTTGAATTTCCGAGTTTATGGCTTAGATCAGATAGCATGGAACTATTTGATGATTTAAATTTTCGTGATAATAATTTAATCAATATCGTTCTGTTTGGAAGTCAAGAACTAGAAATACCACATAATCCTAAAAATTCATTTGTTTCATCTTTTATCTTTCCAACAAATAGTGAATTTATTTTGTTTTTAGATCCTATAGCTATATTCAATTACACCAATTCATTATTTTTTACAATTAAAAGTAATACCATAGATAATCCAAATAATCAAATAATTAGAGATATGCAAGAACAATTGGAACTAGTGTTATCAGATATTATAATTTGGCTAAAACAACCAGATTTATCCGTATTCCAATACACCTTAATAAGGAGAGCAGAGGAAATATATTTACTAGGTCCAGAATTAACAATATATTTGATTATAATTGTTTTAGCTATGTTGGGATTAAGTAATAGCTCAATATTTTTAGGTGAAGATCTCCAAATTCTGCTTATCAGAGGTGGTAAACGAACATCCATATTGAAATATTCTCTTTATTCATTTCCAATAAATCTCTTTATTATGGCCTTCATAAATATTATTTCACTATATTCTTCTGTATATTTAATCTCTTATTTCTCAATTATTAATATTGTCAACTTATCTTATAGTATGCAGAATATTGTTTTATTTGGCCTTATTTCAATCCTAATATGGTTAATTGCAGATGTTTTTGGATGGTATTACAAATTAAGAAATATCGATCCAGGGACAACAAAAGTACTTCAGCGTATTGTAGAATATGACAGACTTAGTTTCGATGATTTATAGTTTAAAATTCATAACGCATAATTGCCGATACATCAAAGACCTCACTTCAGATATATCAATAATGCTTACAAGAGGTAATTTGTCGAATGGAGGTGGAAATTATATAGATTGCAGATTCTATCAATCAGTAGACATACCATTTCACCGAGAGCAGGATATTTTTCATATACCTCAGGTGAAATTTCTTTAAGATATGATGTAAATATCCTGTCAATCAATTTTAGTTAATCACTCATCCCAACAACACCTATCCAAATTAATTTTGCTAAGATAAATTACAAATATTTGTTTTTCAATTAAATTATTCTTACATAATAAATAAAATCAAATTAAATGAATATCTTATAACTAGTTTTTTTCTCCTTTGGATACAATCTAATATCTTATATATTGTCCCTTTCAGTTAAATCTATCAAATATTTCACCTATTTTTTAGATAAAATGATGTGAAAAATGATGTTTTTTGGTTTATAGATGTGAAATTTTATGAAATACAGAAATCTTGGAAAATACGGACTTAAATTATCTGAAATTAGCTTGGGAACCATGTATTATGGTTCTTATATAAAAGAAGACCAAGCAATTAAATGCTTGGATGAAGGTGTTAACCATCGGCTTAACGTTATTTCTTACGAATAAACGCTCTAAGAGATATGCAATTGCTTTGATCTCTATAGGTGAAGCCACACCTTCTCTCTCAAACCGTGGGAGGCTTGGAGACTTTTTTTTGCAGGAGTGGGTAAGATAACCTTTCCAGGTTGGAACTTATGCATCCTGGAGGCAGGGAAGTGCCTAGAAAGATGCTTTCTCCCGATATTATACGCAGCATTTACATCTGCATTAACGATTGTACCTTTGTCAAAGAGTGTACCGTTTTGCGTCTGAAATAAACCACGTTTGACTCGACGCCCAAGGTAAGAGCTGGAAGAAGCAATTATCTCGTTATCAAAGAAGCTACACTTGGAAGTGTATGAC
>JAOUKW010000311.1 GCA_029882335.1 Candidatus Heimdallarchaeota archaeon
TTTTCTTTTTAAAACTTTTAAGATAGGTAAGATAACCAGTAAAAATATTCCAAAGAATGGATTAAACGAGATGAAAGAACTCTCTTCTTCTTCTTCTTCTTCAGCTGGATAATATTTAGTTAAATCAGTGGATAAAGTGGCAATATACTCATAATTCACACCACCAGATGTATATTGTTCTGAATAATGTGTAAGAACGCCTGTTAATTCATCAAACTTTAATACAACGTCTACATAATTAAGTGTACATGTATTAGCACTACAGGTAGTTGATTCTTCAAACACTTTAGTAATTACATTTTCCAACCCCACAATAGATGTTCCATTGTTAAAATTAACTATTACAGGTAACATCAGTTCATTAAGAAAATCACTAACATAAGTTTCGACTTCACCTGTACTGTCTGTATATGTTGAATTAAATAAATTTTCTGTAGTCCCAGAATTATCAACTACTGGAGAAGTTAATATTTCAACCCGGATATCTCCATCTGATTCAACAGCATTCGTTTGTAGATTTTTATTAGTAAGGACCCATTCAAATTGATCTCCTGTACGAAATCCATCAAAATATTCTAATGATGTTATTGAAACTGGTGCAGTTATAGTTAAGGTGAATGAACCAGTACCAGTCCACCTATAGACTTCAATATAAAATCCATTGGTAGAAGTAGCAGTTACTTCATCTGGATAAGTAATTCCTGATGCATCTGTTATCCAATTTTGATTCCCATCATATATGTCCATATCAAAATCAGTTCCTGATGGTCCATTAAGTGAAAACGTAAAAGTTCCACTGCTGGAAAACCAAAAATATTCCGATTCCGTCCCACTAATTGCTCCGTTATTGGTTCCTACATTTGCGGTAATAGGATCTGAAAAACTATCACCAGGGACTGCAGTCGCAACATTGGAGAAAAGAGTTGTGCTGACTAACAAAAATAATAAGTATATCTTTTTGTCCATTACCACTTACAAACCGTTCTTATTTATAAACTTTTTGAATATTGAATTGTAAAAAGAATTCTAATTAAATGAATTTGAAAATGCTGCACCATTTGTGTAAGGTAATTTCATCCGAATGCTACTCAATACAGAAAATAATTTGATGATATAAATGATCAACTAATGAATCATTTAAGATTCCTATTCAATCTTTGATTTATATCATTATTCAGAAAGGAAATAAAATTTTATTTAATTAAATATAATAAAAATGATAATTCATACTTAATCAATTATTTTCTTCTTTTGACTCTTAAGATAGGTAAGATAACCAGTATAAATATACCAAAAAAGGAATTAAACGAGATGAAAGAGCTCTCTTCTCCTTCATAAAACTTATCCAAATCAGTCGTAAGTTTTATTTCTACTTCGTAAGTGCTAAGATAAAAATCAAAAACAAAACTACAATATTTAAGAATCCCTGTTAGCTCATCATATTCATAGATGTTCTCACCATTGGTAATCGTACATGTATCATCCTCACATATTGTAGAATATTTATAAACATTTATTAGAATATTTTCTAAACCTTCAATGGAGGTTCCATTTATGTAATTTATCTTTGTTGGTAATAATAGACCTTCTGCATTATCTTGGTCTGTTGTTAGAGTACCATTATGACCTCTTATTGTTTTCCTAAATAGGTAATCTATTATATCGAAGTTATCAATTAGTGGTACCTGTAATATTTCCATTGATATTGTCCAACTGAACTCCTCTTGAGTACCAAACTCGATTTGAGTCCATCGCCATTCAAAGGTATCATCTATGGAAAATTCATTATAATATTCTATTGAGTCAATATCAGGTGCTTCTGATATTGTTACTGAGAATGGTCCTGCTATAACATTATCTGCAGCTCCATACACACGAATATAGAAAGTGTTTGAAGATGATGCAATAACCTCATCTGGATAATTAGTTCCTGTTGCAATAGATAATATATTTCTGTTCCCATCATATATAGTCATATCAAAATTACTACCTCCGGGTCCATTAAGTGAAAATATAAATGTTCCAGTTGCTAAAAACCAAAGGTAAACTGAATCAATCCCACTGAAATATCCTACATTCTCACCGATGTCTGCAAGAATAGGATCTGAAAAGCTATTTCCTATTACATTAGTTGATATATTGGATAAAATAGATATATACATTAGGAGAACGAAAAATATATATTTTTTGCCCATAATTATCTGATGGTGATTTTAAACATAAAAATATTTTGAATATTGAAATATTAATTTAAATCGGATTTTTATCAAATACAGGAGATTGTTAATAAAATGAAATTTCATTTATCAAATTTGAAAATTTTGAATTATAATATCATAATTAAATCAAATTTGATTCTCTCAATTCAGATCTTTATAAGGCAATATAATTAGCAGAAACACGTCACAGAATGAATAAATGGGATAAAAACAATGAGTTTTTTTCTTTATACTAATTATGCAGGTATGATTAAAACATTACTATTTATTTGATCATATTTGAATCATTGAGCATTGGTTTATCATTGTAGAGCCAAAAATAACCATCTCTTGCTTAAAAATTCCATTTTATAATTTAGATAAACCGAGTGAAATATATCTTCAATATTATTGTACTTTTATGAGTTTGTTACGTATCTATTTTTTAATGTATATCTAAATAAAGACTCATTTGAAAATTAAGAGTAAATAATTGGTATTATAATGATATGTCTTGTGTATGAATAAATTTAACTATTTATTATTATACATCTTTTATTACCATTGTGCCAGCAATCATATCTCCAAGGTGTCTACCTTCTCCTATGCATGCTAAACATGGTATAAAATTACAATAATTTCTCAAACAGCTTTGAACTAACGTGGGTGGGCCACCTGTTTTATAGTCTATGGTACGAATACCCATCATACCTTTTCCAATTCCTTTACCTTGATTTATAGAATCCATAATTCCACATAATCTACCCAATATAAAACCGTCTATAATTGAGGCTATACATCTTGAGATTAATGAACCCTTTAGGTACATTTGTTGTGCCATTGAATTTCCCATGTATATATATATTTTAAATATTTGCATTTTTGAAATTATTAAACCCAAGAAAAAATAGTTAATATTATAAAATTTTTCAAATCACATAGATTTGGTAGTTTATTACAATTAAATTGATAACTTCTTACACTATTTAGATGTAATTGAAGACAATTTTTATCGAAATAGGAATTGGATATTTCTTCTAATCTTGAAAATTTAAGTATATCCATTTTTAATTGATTCGAAAATAAATATTTTTCACTATTTAAATGGTTTACTAGGAAAATAATAGGATCAATTAATTGATTTCCACTACTTTTTGTAAACTTATCTAGTAATTTATTTATTTCAGAAAATCTTTCATTTAATACTAATCCCAAAAAATAACCCATTTCAACCTTATAAGACATATTTTCATCATGAAAATTATGCTTGATTAATTTTCTCAACAGTTTCATAGCACTTTCATTTCGATTTATTAGTAATTCGTAAGAAACTACATCAATTAAAGCTTGAATATGTGATTTATTATTGGAATGTATTTCTGAAGCAATTATATCTGCTTGTTGGAAATTATTTAGAAAATAATAACAACGGATTAACAAACCCTTGAGGATTGATTGAGAGTCTGTATCTTTATTTATTTTACTAATTTCTATTAAGTTAGTAATTGGTTGTAAAATCTTCTCTAACTCAAATTTTGATTTAATCATAGAATCGAGAATTGAAAATTGAAATTGAAATACCTCAATCCCATCTATTTCTGTAGGATTTATGTTTAGTGCAATGTTTTTAAATTTTTCCAACCGTTCTTTGTCTGTAATATGATTAACAATTAAATTACCAATTCGTGAATAGTTACGATAATTTTTAACAGGATCTTCAATATCATTTAAACATGTGTATGCGTATTGAATGGCATCTTCAATATTTCCTTGTGCAAGGTGTATTTTAATTAATTGTTCATCACAAATGAATGCACCTCTCATATTTTGATTAATTTGATGGAAATTTCTTGATTCTATAAAATCATCTCTTGCTTCATCAAAAAGCCTTTCATTCAGTTTTATTGTTGCAATATTATATATAATACTGGCTAGATATTCAGTGTTATTTGACTTAAGTAATATTTCTTTGGCCTTGTTGTAATGATCTTTAGCTTCTTGGATTGCTCCCATTTGATAATATGTTGTGGCTAGATTCATCATTCTCAAGCCGTCTAGTTCTGAAAAATGGCTTGTTTCATTGGCTATGTTATTATAAATCTCTTTTGCCTTATGGAAATTCCCAGTCGCAAGAAATAAATTTCCCAGATTGATTTTTGACTTACATAGACCTTGTTTATGGTCATATTTTTCATAAATCTCAATAGAATTATTAAAACAAGATTCAGAAAATTCATAATTCTTTATCAATCGTGAAAGCTTACCTAATTCATTAAAAATATCGGCATTTTCTTTTGATTTTTCAGGTAAACTATTAATTAATTGGTTACGATGCTCTTCATTTTCTATCCAAATCGCAACATCTCTTATCTTTCCTATTTGCAATGATTGTTAATTATTTTGTAAATTAACTTCTTAAATTCAACTAAATCCAAATTTTCATTGTGTCTAAATAGCATCAATGAAGCTTCGAGGTACTCATTTTTAGAAATATTTTCTTCTATTAATGAGATTACTTTATTCTGTGAATGCATCTATTCTAGCTATACCTCCGTTTATTATCTGTAATCTATCATAATATTCTCTTAATCCTGAACATCTCGGATTATTTACTTCAGAACAGTTCTTGCAAACATCATCATTAGATTTATTTCTTTTCTTTGATAAAGTAGTACTAAATAAAATATAAGGTGAAATTGTTATTAGTATAATTACCCAATTAAGCTCTTTTAATGCCAATAACAAAACATACAACATTACTGTTTGATTTATTCCTAATAACAATCTAGCAACATCTCGTATTTTTCTAGGTGGTTTAAAAAATGATGAAAAAATAGTAGGTATGATAAG
>JAOUKW010000024.1 GCA_029882335.1 Candidatus Heimdallarchaeota archaeon
ATGCTCTAATTTAGGAGCATAATTTTTTATTCTATTTATTTTGACACTTTCAACATGTGCTCGATTTTCCTCAATAATCGATATATATTTTTCTTGGATCTCAGAATATTGTTTTACATGTACTATGGGATGGAGATGAATGGTGCAGTGTTCTTTTGCCATTAATAATGCTTTAGCAAGATGACTTTCATCAACTTCATGATAACCCATGAATATTCGATCTGCCCAATTATTTAGTTCAACATTTCTACAATCATCATTAATTATATTGATATGGCTTAATTTATTAAACTCCAAAGTTTTTTTTAGATATTTGAATGTATATGGGTTCTTTTCTATTAAAATCCCTTTTACTTTTTTATGATATAATACCTGCAAGCTTAGATTACCAATCGCTGCAAACATATCTACCAATTGTTCATTTTCATTTACATCATTAACAAGTCTTTCTCGAAGACCTCTATTTCCCCCTGAAAACGTTATCTTACTAAAATCAAGTATGTATTTTACGTTATTTTCACTGTGTATAACCTCATAGTTATTGGACCCATATATGTGGATAAGTATAGGTTGTCTTTCTTCTCCAACTGTGTTAATTTGTTGAAACACGGATTCACACCACGGTAATATTTCAAGTACCGCTTTTCCAAATTCTTCACCCAATTTGATTGTTGATCGAAATATAGCAACATTTCCTAATCTTTTATATCCTGAGGGGATATTTGACAATTTATTGTTAAGTTGATATATTTGATCTTTAAATTTCATTAATATAATTATAAAAATTAAAGAAAATAACTTAAGTGATAGTATAACAACATTATTACTTTATTATTGGTTGATTAATTTGTCTTACACTATTTTAAGGATGATCTAATTGATACAACCATCTAAATTTGAACTAAATCGTATAATACAGATTCTTGAATTTCAATTTCCTGGCGTTGCAACTGATTTTTTGCAAGATATTTTTATAAATATATCACGAAAAACCGGGAGAATAAGGGAGATATATCGTGAAATAGATGGTAAAAAAGTACTTCTCTTTTCCTTACGAACCAGTGATGGGAGAATGCTACCTACTTTTATTGGTGGACTATTAATAATTCAAACTGGGTATGATAAAAATAGAATTTTTATTGATGATGAAGCAATTCCATTTATCAAAAAAGGGAAAAGTGTTTACTGCAAACATGTTACTAAAATAGATGATAATATTGTACCTAATTCCGAGGTTTTCATTTTGGATAATGCTAATAATTACTTAGCAACCGGAATCGCAATTCAACCTAGTTATGCCGTATTACAACTTAATTTAGGTGTTGCAGTTAAAAATAAACACTATCAATAATATCATTTCAAACTCATAATTGCTGCAGCAATATCTCCTGAATTTTGTTTTATCGCTTGGATTGCTTTATCTTCACTTACTCCAGCAGTACTCATAACTAATTTGACATCATCTTCTTTTACTTCAATATCCTGTATTGGTTGATCGGATGGTGAAGATAAAGGTCTCTTTAATTTTCCTTGAGGAACAATATTCCAAATTTCTTGACCAACATTCATAATTGTTACTTCCGGTTTTAGGAGTACAATTTCCTCTGTTGTTGTTCGTACAATAACTTCGACAACATTTTCAACTTCTGATGAATCAATTTGGCCTAATGCTTTTTGCATTTTTTTAGGTGACAATCCTTCTAAACCATCAAGTGATGAAACCGATTTTCTTCTACCCTCTCTTCTTGCATCGCGCCTTCTCTTACTCATAAGTCATTGTACACAAACAAATTTTTGAATTTAATGATAGAATTTGACATAAAAATCGATTTCTGTTGATATTTTTCGCTGTGTAAATTCCAATTAGGTTAAAAGATATTATGATAATTTTAAATTAGAAATGTCTGTATCTAAGTTAAAGCAAATAAGAGACGCAGAAGAAGAAAGTCAAAAGATTATTGACGATGCGCAGAAAAATTCAGATTCATTAATTGCAAAAGCCAAAATTGATGCAGCTTCCGTAATCGAAAAAGCAAAGGCATCTGCAGAAACTGAAGCAGAAGAATTAAAGAGAAAGAACGAAGAAGCTACAGAGAAGGAAATTGCAACTTTAGAGAAAGAAGCTGTATCTAAAAAAGAGAAACTTCGAGAATTAAAGAAAAAGAATCACGAATCAGCAATTGATGTAATAGTGAATAGTATAATTGAGTAGAGGTTTAATACTTGAGCGTACAGAGAACAAAGATTGTCACCTTAACCGATGAAATCACTGCATTGGGGTTAAAACTTGCAGGTATTGGTGAAGTTTCCTCTATAAAGGATGGAGAAACAGGAACTGCAGAATTAACAGCATATGCAAATGACCCCGATATAGCGGTTCTTATAATTACTGAAGATATTGGTGATAAAAATCGAGTTATTATTAATCGAATAACTCAAAAACCATGGCCTGTAATCGTAGAAATACCCGGACCTGATGGTAAAAAAGTACGAGAATCTTCCACACTAAAAGAACTTGTAAAACGAGCTCTAGGTATAGAAATGGAAATTTAAGCTAAATTCAGAAAACTATTGATTTTTTTTTTTAATTTCATACGGAGTTATCATAAGCCTCTTTTAATTAGAAGCAAAATTGACATTGTCGAGTATCTATTAATAAACGAAGAAGGTATCTTTCATGAGTGAGAAAATAGAAGGAAAAATAATTAGAATTGCTGGACCGTTAGTTCAAGCAACAGGAATGACTGGTGTCAGATTGTTTGATGTTGCTCGTGTCGGAAAAATAGGTATTATTGGTGAAATAATAAAGATCGATGGTGATATTGTATCCATTCAATGTTATGAAATAACTGATGGAATATTTCCCGGAGAGAGTGTTATTGGAACCGGTGTGCCCTTATCTGTTATGTTAGGTCCAGGTATGATGGGTCAAATTTATGATGGAATTCAAAGACCTCTACCTAGTATTCTAAAAGAAACAGGTTCATACATCAGAAGAGGTGTAGATACACCTGCATTGGATCTTGAAAAAGAATGGGAATTTACAATAACTGCAAAGAAAGGTGATGCAGTTGAAGAAGGTGATGTTATTGCCACTGTCCAAGAAACCGAATCGTACCTTCATAGAATTATGGTACAACCCGGAGTTAATGGAAAGATAACTTCAATTGTAGCTTCTGGTAAGTATAATGTATTAAAAGTACTAGCAGAGGTTGAGGATGATAATGGAAATAAACACGAGGTTAAGGGACATCAGATTTGGCCAGTAAGAATTGCCAGACCTATTAAGAGACGACTTGCATCTGATGAAATTTTAATAACTGGACAAAGAATTTTCGATACATTCTTTCCAATTGCAAAAGGTGGTGTTGCTGCAGTACCTGGTCCTTTTGGAACGGGTAAAACAGTAACTCAGCACAGTTTAGCTAAATTTAGTGATGCAGAGGTAGTTGTATATGTTGGTTGTGGTGAACGAGGAAATGAAATGACTCAAGTACTGGAAGAATTCCCACATTTAGAAGATCCAAAAACAGGTAGACCATTAATTGATCGTACTACTATGATTGCCAATACTTCTAATATGCCTGTTGCAGCAAGGGAAGCATCTGTATACACTGGAGTTACAATGGCTGAATATTTAAGAGATCAGGGTTATAGTGTGGCTATGATGGCAGACTCTACATCTAGATGGGCAGAAGCAATGCGTGAAATATCTGGACGTTTGGAAGAAATGCCTGGTGAAGGTGGATATCCTGCATATTTAGGTTCAAAAATAGCTGCATATTATGAACGAGGTGGTAAAGTAGAATTGCTCGGTAGTGATAGCAGAATTGGTTCTGTTAGTATTATCGGTGCCGTTAGCCCACCTGGTGGTGATTTTTCAGAACCAGTTACTCAAAATACCCTAAGAATAGTAAAAGCTTTTTGGGCATTGACAAAGAAATTAGCAGAACAAAGACATTTTCCTGCAATATCATATTTAGAGAGCTATACTTTATACTGGGATGTATTAGAACCAGTATTTATTGAGAAATTTTCAAGTGATTTTCCAGAACTAAGAGCAAGAGCATTTAGACTTTTACAAGAAGACAACGATCTTCAAGAAATAGTACAACTTGTAGGTCCTGATGCCCTACCACCTGCAGAACGAATTACACTAGAAGCTGCTCGAGTACTCAAGGAAGATTATCTTCAGCAAAATGCTTTCCATGATATCGATCAATATTGTTCTCCAGAGAAACAAGTCCAAATGTTGAGAAATATCTTTGATTTGTATGATCGAATGAAGTTCTTACATGATGAAGGTGTAGAACTTAATGAAATTACAAGTTTAGATATATTTGAAAGAATTGCTAGAATGAAGTACGAAAATGATGTTGGTGCATTATCTAAACTCAATAATGATATTGTAAATCTAGATCCAAATCAATTTCAAATTGTCAAAATTTAATTAATTTAATTTAAAGTTCACCCAAATTTATTTTCAATTTTTTAAGATAAATTCATTGCATAATTAAAGCATAAGAGTATTGTTAAATCAGAGTATTATGGAAGTAAAGAAGATTGATGGTGTTGAATTAACATTATCTCCACCTGCACACTTTAAAACCTCTTGGATCGGTCAAAATCGGGTTAAACAGCAATTGTTGGCTAGTTGGTTAGTTTTGGAAGAGACTGACCTTCCATTGACACCAAGAATAATTGGACCTCCTGGTGTGGGAAAAACTACCTTAGCCTATGCAACTGCCTTAGAACTCGATAAACCTTGTTATTTTATGCAGGCAACTATGGATACTCGACCTGAGGATCTTATCGTTAGTCCTGTTATTGCAGAAGGTCAACAAATTCGTTATGTTGCGTCCCCACTCGTTAGTGCCATGATTGTTGGTGGTATTTTAATATTAGATGAGGGAAATAGAATGGCAGAAAAATCATGGGCGTCTCTAGCGCCATTGTTGGATCAACGTAGATATGTAGAATCACAAATTGCTGGAATTACAATTCATGCCCATCCCGATTTTAGAATGACAACTACAATGAATACAGATGCCTCTACATTCGAATTACCTGAATACATAATTAGTAGATTACAACCTGTGATTGAATTGGATTTTCCCACTGCACATGAAGAAAGGGAAATAATAAAGTACACATTACCCTTTGCTTCTGATGAATTGGTTACAATCGTGGTTAATTTTCTTCAAAATGCTCATAATAATATGATGCCATATACTGTTAGATCAGGTATACAAATAGTTCAATATACGTTGAAGCTAATGAAGATTTCTGGTGATGACATGCAGTCTTGTTTATATTCTGCAATACAGCAAGTTGTTGGTGATGACGGCTTAGAATACTTATAGGTGTTTAAGTTGGATATGGAAAATTATTATGAATCTGTATTTGGTCTAACTCACAGTTCTATTCAGATCCCTGAATTGGAACTGCTTACTTTTGAATATACAAGAGGAGAAAAATCAATTCATATATTTCCAATTATTCATGAAGATGTTCATTTTAGCTATAAAGTGAATGAAGTTCTTGATACAATCAATCCTGAAATTATTTTAATTGAACTACCTGTAGAATTAACTCAAGAGTTAACAGAGGGTGTATTACGATTGCCTTTGGTATCTGTACTCCACGATGGAAATTTGGAATTTGTTGAAGGAAAAGGATATACCATGGATCCAATACATTCTTATATAATTCATCCTGGTGAACCTTTATTTTGGCTTGCATATAAATCGATAAATCAAGGAAATCGAACACTGTATATAGATACACGTATAGAAGGTGCTACTAGTGATTGGGGTATTGGCATTAATTATATTGAGTTATCTAGTATTGGCTGGAAAGAATTTTGGAAACATGGATCTCCATTTTTACAGATGCATTTAGATTCACCACATTTTTATCGGTCAATTCATATGAGTGAACGTATTAAAGAAACAGATTCTAACAATATTTTATTCAGTTGTGGTGCAGCCCATTTTCCCATTATTCATTATTTACTTATTCAAGATGGATATACTATATCTGTTGAAGATCCTTTTACCAATGAAATCATACAAATGATCGCATTAAAATTGAATAATTATACAAGATACAATGAATCAATAAAAGGTGTATGGTCATTGGTTGATGTACATCCACATGATTATCATTTGATTATCAACTCAATACCATTTATCATTGGTGAGATGATCAATGAACGTGAATTTGAAATATTGACTTCTATTAGGAATATCTTTTTCACTGCAGAACAATATTATAAGGAGAAATTTGACGATAATGTTGCTACTTCTAATTATAAGCGATTATTTCAATATCTAAGAAATTTAAATAGAATAAAAAACTCAACCATTCCTTCATTGTATGATATGTTACTTGCTGCGAAGGGAATGGTAGATGATGATTTTGCGTTTGAAGTGTATCGAACAGCTATTAGCTATCCATTTGTACCCACAGAAGATAATGCACTTGGTAATAGCTTTAGGTTTCTCCCTGATAAAACAAAGGGTGAGATTATTAAATTTGCTTTTAAAAGGAAATACAAGAGATATAAAGTTAAAAAATCTGATTTTAATAATGATGATCCATTTGATATTGATCCGATTAAAGAAGAACAATATCCAGGTGAATGGAAGGAAGTTTGGGATAAACATGGTAAATTTAGTTTAGTTAGTTATCCACCAGAGGATGAATTTATAGAGCAGTATTTTGAATTTTTAAGAAAACGGATAAAAGAAATACTAATGGAAGAACAGGCAAGTACGTTTGAATTTGAAAGTTCGTTAGAAGATGGTATCGATTGGAGAACCACAATGCGATACTTTCATGAAGGAAAAATCTATGTAAAAAAATATCCTCGTCTAGATTTGATAATTGGTGCTCTTGTAGTTCAATTTCTTGAAGAACCTTATGATGATGAAGATTATAACCATCATTTGACCTTATTTGCAGAGCATGATAAAGAATCACAAATAAGCTTTATATCAACTCAACCAGGTGTTGATTTCGTAGGTCCTGGGATTTGTAGAGTTAAATATGCAGCAATAATTTCTCAATTTCCTCCTATAAGTTATCCATATTTAATTCCCAAAGGTACTAAAGATTTAAAGACTCGATTAATCTATACTGCAATGAATATGTCATTATCAAAAATCATTGGATTTGTATCACCAAAACCTCCAACACCAGCGCAAAGACATTTTGCCTCTATTAATGGATTTAGATTAGTGTATTTACCTATGGCACAATTAACAAAAGTATCATTAAACCGATTGAGAACACTCCATTTGATTGCACATAAGGATTTACGAGACATTGCAAAAGATTACATTGGATTCTAAATAATTCAAATAAAATCATCTCTTTCTAATCTAGGGTTGAGTAATTTATCCAATTTTTGTTTTTGATATGCGATATCTTGTTTTGATTTTCGTACATTATAAATGATGAATAATACAGGAATTGCGAAATTGATCAATATTATTGATCTACGGATATTAGAAAAATATTCAATTTCTAAATCTTTTATGGATACTGTGTAGTTATTAACAACCTCAGGGCTAGGTAATCCTTCAATTGGTTGCCATCGATATCGTAGTAATCGATATGGATGATCCGGACCTCTTGTCATGGTAATGGTTTGATGATCTTTCTTCATCCAATTGTCAAATAAGCTATCTTTACCTCGGGTTGGATCTGCTGGAATTAGTCCTAAACCTTCAACATAAAACATGGGATAAGCATGAGCTACAGATCCCTGATCTGTTGTAGAGTATCCTTTTTGAAAATCTGCAAACCAAGCGGTATGTCCAATTGTGGGTATACCATTTGCCCTATTTAATGCGATGAATAAATTCATATATTCATCACAATCTCCATAACCATTTGTTATCGCAAATGAAGCTCCTTTACTATCTGCAATTAATCGATATCGAAGGTATGTTGAAGTAAAATTATATGAAGCAAACACTTTATCCACTATACTTTCAGTTTCATAAGGTAAACTAATCACCGTACTTTTTATTCTGAGGTCATTAGGATCTGCCAAAGGATCATATGCCATGTATAGCGAATATTGTTCATTTTGTTTATCGTATGATGGATTTTCTATATTTAATCCAGTATAATCCAATATATTTACAGATAAATCCACATCAAAGGAAATATTTAATACTCCACCAATAGCAAATTGATCCATTTCATACCAAGCAAAATTATTATCATATTCATCAATTACAGTTCGATTTGGCTGTATATTTGAGGTAATTGTATTTACTTGCTGAAGGTTATCCCAGCTTTTCAATATTGCTAATCTAATTCCTAAATAATTAAGAGGTATTGGTCCTTTATTTTCTATTAAATAATTATAAGTTAGCTGATAATTGGCTTGTCCCTTGATAAATGACTGTTTCTCTTGGTTATAAACTACAAATGTGGAAATCAGGATTATTAATAATAACATCACTATTATTATATTTTTATATTTCGTATTTACTTTCATAATTCATTCTCCCAATGTTCCGAAGCGATTTTTATTGCTAACCTTGCTGCACCTGCTGGAGACTTTTCTATTGCATCTAAATTATTTTCCTCAATAAAACTCAATCTTGAAATTAAACCTTTAAGATTAATGTTCTGTATTTCTAGCCCCGGTCTTTTATTTACTTCCAAAACTAATACACGATTATCAACATCCAAGACAAGATCGACACCCGCGTATCCTAGACCTGTACTTTTTTGAGAAAGACATCCAATCATCAATATTTCATTCCAATTATGGAACTTGAATCCTATGATTGGTTTTTTGGTATCTGGGTGAATGGTTACTTCATTTTGTTTGTATTCTGCACGGGTAATAGTTCCATCTTTTATGGATATTGCTGCACCAATTGCCCCTTGTTTTAAATTGGCTAAGCCTTTGCTTTCAATAGTGGGTATTCTTGCCATCGCCATAACTGGTATTCCTCTGAATATAATCAGTCGAATATCTGCTAATCCTTGACTGATACTTCCAAATTCATTATCTGGTATAATTCTTTCCTCTATAAGTACTACGTCTGTTAATTCAGAAGTTTGACTTGTTAGAAATTCACCGAGAATAATTTTTTGAATATGATCCTTAAGTGCAATGGGATCATATTTATGAGAACCAATTAGGTAATTTCCAAAAGAGTCTTTTCCTTTGACAACAACAATACCTTTTCCACCATAACTAGATGATGGTTTAATTACGAAACCTTCTTTGTATTTTTCTTCCTTTAGGGTTTGATCTACAAACTTATCAACTTGATCTACACTATTAATTACTGCAAATAAAGCTGCAGTTGGCACTTTCCATAGATCAAATTGTTCTTTTAGATTAAATTTATTGATGATTGGAAATAATTTATAATCATTATATCTTGCTATATAATCTCGATTTCTATAGAGCAGGGTTAATGGAGTGTCTTCTTTTTGGAACAATCTGACAAACCGTTTTCTATCAAAATAAGTGCTATTCTGATTTTTACCCAGATACACTAGAATTGCTATAAATATTATCCATGTTTCAGGATTGAAAATAATAAATCGAACAAGAGGTTCAATACTCATTATCAGATAAGAAAAAGAAATTACCAAAATAGTAAAAACTAATCTTTTGAAAGCTTCGTAACTATTATTTTCAACTTCTTCTTTATGATATCGATCTACAATCCAAGGAGTGATGATTATGGGAATAAGGATTGTTGTACTGAGATATTGTATTGCAAATATTTCTCCCAATATTTCAAGAAGTGCCATTGTACAAACAACAAACATCATGGAAATTCCTACTCTAAACCCAACAGACAGGTTTAATGGGTCTATTATCCTTCTGACCGTGTAGGTTAGAATAAATAGATTTAGAAACATAAGTAAACCAAATACTGGACCAATAGCGAACCAAGATAACGCCAATACACTGGTTCCAAAAAATCCATAGGTTTTGATTCCTACAAAATACCGAGCAACTATTATCACTATTGCTGCAAGTAAGAACCTGAATAGAAATATTGAGTTTTCTAGAACAATTAAAGCATCTCCAATAAATATTCGAGCAATTATTGCAATGATTGTCATTAATAGAAAAAGGTAGAAGATATGTAAATTTTCATTTGTGTATTCTGTTGTTTGTTTATCAATAATTTTCAACTTAATTTCACTCCTTTTTAGTTGATTAATTTTTTTGTTGGATTTATAGGCATAGATTAAAGATATGCTAACCAAGATGAAGGGTAGAATCCAAAGTAATAGTGTGGTTGAAAACTGAATTCCAGTTTCATTTATATCCTGTACTGGAATAATATTAATTTGAAACCACTCTGTATACGCTACATTATTTGCGGTATCTAATGCATATAATTTGAAACTAATATGAGAAGCATGTGGATATGGTCCTATTTGATAAAACCAAATATTAGTTTCACTTGTTGGTTCTCCTGAAACGTTAAATCGTTGTATTTGATTTGTTACATTTGATATTAATTGTATTTCAATCCAACTTTGAGATATTTCTCCTTCAGGGTCTGAAATTTCCGCGTATGTTAGATATACTCCCTGTACCGTTATATTTGTATCTTTGGTTGGGTTAAAACTAGGGTATATCAATGGAGCAAAAAAATCGACCTGATCTTCGTTTAAGATAACCTGATTATTTTTGAGTAATTGTAATAAAGATAATGCCCAAAATGTGGATGATACTCTACTAGAAAATGCTCTTCTTACTCTAAATCCTCCATCCATATTCAGTAATTCGCCCACAAATTCTAAAATTTGAGTATAATTCACTTCTTGATTAAGGAATAATTGAAGTGACACTCCGTAAAATGTATCTTGCATGGTAGGAATAGTGTAATTAATTCTACTTGTAAAACCGTTATCTGCTTTAAATTGAAGTAGACTATCATTCAAAGGATCATTTGCTGGAATTTCATAGTTCAGTTCATTTAGGATATTAATACCCCGAAAAGTAGATACTAACGATGGATTGAATCCAGGAAAATTAACAAATGTTCCATCTGATAATCTATAAACATCTAAGAAATTCGTTATTTGATTTGGACTAATAACATCCAACTGTAACGAGCCAAGAAGTTTCATAGATTCTAAAGCCCAATACGTATGTGTAAGATAACTCAATATAGAACGAGGATTTTCACCAAATCCACCATCGTAATTTTGAGAATCATGTAAAAATTCAAGGATCGATTGTGTCGTGAAAAATGACAATTCTAACAATCTGGATAATCTGATGCCATAATATGTATATTTTACATTAGCTTCTGCACCAGGTCTGAAACCAAATCCGCCTGCAGTTTCATCATATGTGTTGATAATATATTCCTGAATTCCTGAATTTATCCATGATGTATCTCCTAACATCTTTCCACTAAGAATGGCATAGGTTGTTGAGGTTAAATCCGGAATATCACCTGGATAATTACCAATACCAAATGTTGGTTGTAATCCAAAATTAATAAAACTAATTGTCTCGGGGATCTCAGATCCTGTTTGTAGGATATTTGATGAAGGTACTAATTCAAATGCTCTTAGAGCAAAATATGTCGAACTATATTCTGCAGTACTATCCGAGGATGTTGCACCAAATCCCCCTCCCGGTAAGAAATTACTTCGTATGAAGCTAACTGCATTAATATGATAATTCGCATTTATTGTGGCATTGATTTCTGCTGAATTATACCTTGGACTTTTCAGGAGTAGAAATAATTGAATTCCTGTTAGTGTATAACCTGTAGTTGGATTTGTACTATAGATGTCATGTCTTACCCCTCCATTCAATGAAGTTAGACTGGTTAAATATTTGGTCACTTCTATTATATTTGGATCTGTCAAATCTAGAAGATCAAGAGTAGCTATAGCATAGTAGGTTGCCAATAAGTCTATGGTACTATTTATTTCCTCTGAGTATCCAGCACCTAAAATTTCTGGAGTATTGATATCTCTAGGTACAAATTGTGAATATATAAAATCACCAAGTAAATTATCATTTTCAATCAATAAACTTGGTGCAATTTGTTTGATTTTCTGTTTTATCCAGAGTGCTCTGTAACTGGATGTAATATCTGGTAGGTTCCAATTAGGTAAAGGGTAGTACCCACCATTTTCAGCTTGTAATGATTGAATAAAAGAAAGTGTTTGATTTAAAAATGAAATTGATTGTTCTTCAAGTAATCCATATGTATCAAGAATGTATATTGCTTGATATGTAGATTCCATTGCAGTTGTAGAATTTTCCCAATTGGAATATCCACCGTTTTCATTTCTATTTTTATTTATAAAATTGAATACTTCATCTTTAATTGTATTATTGATGATATAACCTGAATTTTCTAATATACGTAAGCTATTTCCAGTATAATAGGCATCATCCATAATTTGAATCCCACCACCTTTATCTTGACTTCGATCAAGAAATTGGATCACTCCATCAATAAACGTTTGATTGTTAAAATATTTTGTATCTATGATGTCATTAATTTCTTGGGAATCAGTTAGGTCAACTGATTTCAATTCTGTATTGGTATTGGATTGTATTATGGGAATTGTGTGATTACTTGAGACAGAAAATGAAAGAAACAATATTAGAGTGATATATGCTAGTGTTTTTCTCATTTTCTATCAAGTTTTCTTATTTCTTTTTAATTAGGAAGAATATAATAATAACTACTATTACAGATCCTCCTACAATGGCTATTAATAACATTTGATTAAATGTTATGATTAAACCAAATAATTCTGGTGATAGATGAATTGCTGCACCAGTTCTATCAGTTATGGTTATAGTCATATTATTTTCAACAGATAAATCTCCGGGGATTATAATATCAACATTAGTTTGGCTACCAGTATCTGTAACAACAGGTGTTTGTAATACATCATCAAGATATACCTCAATGGTGAAAGGTTTAATTCCTCCATTTATTGCAAGTGAGAATGTAATTTCATTGGTCTCTGTGTTATTTGTAGGTGATAACGGCTCAACATAAAATTCGCTGATTTCATGCATATTTCGTAATAAGTATAATGAGACAAATGTATATGCAATATCTGATGTATGCAAGGGTTGTATTCCATAGCCACCATCTGTGTTTCTTACACTAGCTATATAATCATACAAACTTGACGCATTATTTGGATGTTCATTTAAAATTGAGAGTGCCCTTACTGCGGAATAGGTATAGATCATACTAGATTGGTTTGCAGGTGCTACTATATCATTAATACCACGTTTAAATCCTCCATTTGAATTTTGACTATTTTTTAAGAAAGATATTGCTGAAACTGGATTATTTGGCGTATCACCTAAGATTGCTAATGCTCTTACTGCTCTGTATGTAGATGAAACATCACTTGTACCAGGATCCGTGAAATAACCTGCAAATCCCCCATCTGATCTTTGATTTTGTTTCAAATATGAGATAACATTGGTTACACTCAATGGTTGTGATCCAAGCAAGTTCAATGCATTTACTGCACGATATGTAGAAATAACGTAACTAACGCTGTCAGTAGAACTTTTAACAAATCCTCCATCTGAATCTTGTTGTAAACTTTGTAAAAATTGAATGGTTGTTGCCTTATTTGGTAATTCAGTTCCGAGTAGAGAATAAATTGACACTGCTCTAAATGTACTTTCTGTATATGATCCAAGTATACCATAACCTCCATCAGGATTGTAATAGCTATTCACATAAGATAGAATTCCTTGTTTATTAGGAACTTCTCTGCCAGCTATTACATAACTTTCAACTGCATCATATGTCTCACGTAATGTTGGAGAGGCAGAAGGTGATGACCCATATCCATCAGTAAATGATGAAAAATCAAGAACATAATCAATAGTATTTTGTACATCTGTAGGTTCTAAACCTAGTAAATCAAGTGCATTTACAGCAAAGTAAGTTGCAATTAATGAAGATTTAGTACTTGTAGATTTTAATCTAAATCCACCATCTATTTCTTCCAATCCATAAATAAATCCTTCTTGAGAAGAAGTATCAGAAGGGATTGCCCCTAAGATAGACAATCCCTCAATGGCAGATGATGTATAAGTGATTGAAGAAGAAGCAATAGTTACATGATCGTTTAAATACCCTCCAGATCCTTGTTTTAATCCATTAATAAAAGAAGAAGCTGCTGATTGGTCAATACTTGCAATTGATCCAAGAATTTCTAATCCAGTGATTGCAGCAGATGTTACTGAAATTTCTGAAGTCCAGTAAATTCCTCTAATGTTATTTGTCTGTTTACCAAAACCACCTAATTCTGTGGATGGTAAAGCAGTTCCGTCATTTTGAGCTCTGATAAATAAATCAGAAACGTTACTTGGTCCTATGGGTGATAATCCTAATAGATTGTATGCAATAACTGCTAAATGTGTTGAATAAACATCGGAATCAGTATCGTAATTATCTGATTCATAACCACCGGTTAATGTATTATGTAAACTATCAAGATAAACTTGAGTATGAGTAGTATTTATTTGATTTAAGGTATTTAACCAGCTTAACACTTGCAAAGCGTTTTTTGTTGAAGTTACACTACTTTTATCTCCTTCCCAACTACCAAATCCACCATCTGGGTTTTGGAAAGATAAAACCTTGGTAGTCCATGCAGTTTTTAAGTTAGATGAGAGATTATTTAATTGAGGATCAAGGAGTTTAACTACACCTAATCGATAGTAAATATCTTCTACTGCCGATCCTTGATTATCTGATATAAATCTGCTATTTTCAATAAAATTAAACGTATCATCCTCATATAATAAACTTGCAAATGTAGTTGGTGTTATACCAATTTGGCCTGACTGATTTAATACGAGAGATGTATTACCCGAGTTAATTGAGCTTAATAATAACAATATTATAATGTTGATTACTAATTTAACTTTTAGTGACCTCATTAATTTATAAGCACATTGATTATATTAATAAATGTAAGGAACAGTTTTGACCGATCTTAATACTTATTTACTTTTTTATAGATAAAATACTAATCTTTTAACGTTGTAAAAAATAGCCAAATTATGAAATAATTTAGTACGCTTTCTTATTCTTTATTATTACATAAATTAAGGAAATATTGTGGATAGAAAAACTCTGATAAATCATTTATTTGATCATGGAATTAGCTACAATGATTATATCCAGACAAGCAATAAGAAAGAGCACTTGGAGCTTGGTTGGGAGACCACTACTAATGAATTAAGTAAGTTAGATGCAATTGAAAAAGGGAAAGTTAACTATCCATTAAAAATAATTGTAGTATCAGAGCATTGGTGTGGTGATTGTGTAAAAGGAGTACCTGTTATTAGTCGAATGGCAGAAGAATTTGATCAATGGCAGTTAAGAATTGTAAAAAGAGATGATTTTCTTACTCTGATCGAACCTCATTATACAGTGGCTGGTAGATTTAAAATCCCTATAATAATTTTTGCAGATGAGGATGGAGATGAAGTGGAAAGATGGATAGAAAGACCAGCAAATAGTTATCAATTAATTCATGAATTACAGGATATGCGATTGAACAAAGAAGATTATATAACACAATATAGAACAATTGAGGAAATTAATTTACCTGGAGTTACTAGGGTGATCTTTAAAGATTTATTATTTTATGCAAGAAAATGTGTAGATATACTTGCTATACTACCTAAAAAGAAGGTGCAAAGTTAATTCTTTTAGATAAATAAATAAAGTATGAAATTATTAAAAATTATTAGTGTAAATATTACTGATAATATATTTACAAGATCATTATTAATGAATTTGACTCCTTTTTTATATGTACATTCACTGCTACAATCTTTATGATAGTTCTTTTCAGTAATCTTATCACAAACAGTACAATGGTACATACATTGGATAGTGGCCCCAAGTAATGAATCAATAAGGGATCCAGTTAATCCAGCTATTGTGATAATGAATAAAACATGTAGAGAGGTTGTTAATGTTAAGGATATTGAGTAAATTAATCCAATAAATGCTGCACCACTAATAGATGCTCCTATTCCTAATACAGAAATACCACCTGATGTTCCATTAGGGACTGTTTTTAACGGATTTAATATCCATATTGGTTTTCTTTTTGATAATACGCCAATTTCAGTTGCCCAAGTATCACTATTCGTCACTGCGAAAGATATGGTTATCATGAATGCGATTGATGTATTTAGATTATCATACCAAAATCCCCATTTTATTATACTATAGCTTGAAATTATCAAGGCAATCCCTCCATTCGCCAATACTTGTTTACTATCTCTTTGTCCACCTTTTTCTGCAAGTTTGAGTGCATTTTCTTTTAGTTTATTGGTATTTTTATATCTAGTAAGTATCGTGGAAGATCCAAAAAATGCCAACAACATAATCCAGTAAAGTGGATGAGCTAAAAAGGTGATTGCACCTACAAAACCAGCCGTAATTAGTCCATAGGGTTGTGTTAGAGACCTCTTTTTATAAGCAAAATAACCCACTGGTATATTACAAATCATCGCCAGTATAATTACTTGGTACCAAACTACCACATGCACTGTTTACAGTCTTAGAATATGACATTTTTCATATAAGAATGGTAATTCATTGATGAGATAGGCAATTAATTTATAGTCTATTCAATAATTAACAATTTATGAAAAGTATTATTTTATCAAAAACAGGTGGTCCTGATGTATTACAGTTATCAGAAATTGATATTCCAAATGTGAAGGATCATCAAGTTTTAATTAAAAATAAATATGCAGGTATAAATTATGCTGATTTATTGACTAGGCAAGGACTATATTCATGGGCTCCAAAAAGACCTTCGATACCTGGATTAGAAGTTACCGGAATTGTTGAAAAAGTTGGAAAAGAAGTAACAAATTTCAAAGTTGGTGATAAAGTAGTGGCAGGGATGAGAAATGGTGGTTATGCAGAGTATTCTGCTGTAGATGAGAAAACAGTACTTCCAGCAGATAATGGTTTTTCATGGGAAGAACTCGGCTCTATGACAGTAACATGGATGACTGCTTGGATTGCTTTACATCAAATGGCTCGAGTTAGAGAAAATGAAATTCTACTAGTACAGGCTGCTGCTGGTGGTGTAGGTAGTTCTGCGGTACAACTTGGAGTTGCTCATGGAATGAAGGTATATGGTACTTCTTCTCCTCATAAATTTGAAACTATTAAGAAACTAGGAGGTACTCCCTTAAACTACCACGATTTTGATGAAATTTTGAGAAGAAATAATGAATTACCTGATTGTGTATTAGAATCCATTGGTGGTGATGTCTATAATCGTAGTTTTAAAATACTTGCTCCAATGGGACGATTAATAACTATCGGTGGAACTGGAATTCAAGTCAATAAATATAATCCAGTCTCTTTGCTGAAGGCGTGGAAGGCAATACCAAAAATCCATTTTAATCGATTAATCCGATTTTCAAAAGGTGTAATGGGTTTTCATATTGGGTACCTACTTGAAATTTCAGAGAAATTAATTGATGAATGGTATAAATTATTAGCTGTAATGAATTCGCATAATTTACGTCCTGTAATACATAAAGACCATATTTTTCCACTTTCTGAAGCGGGAAAAGCACATCAATTTATTCATGATCGAAAAAATGTAGGAAAAGTATTATTAGATGTCTCAAAATAAAATAAATTTTTGAATTTATTCATATTTTTTTAAATTATTCAATTACCTTTTGTTTAATAAAAAATGTATATTCTTTTCATATTCTTCTAGAAATTCTTATAATTATCAACTGTATGAGAAAAATAATAAAATCTTTAGATGGGTGATGGAAATAATAGAACTACTTGATAAAGTTGATGAGAGTTTTAATACTCTAAAATCAAATAATAAATTTGTAGTAAGAGATCGTGTGTATTTAGGCACTTCTGATTACGGAGAAAGTTTAGTCAGCTCTCATGATCAAGTTATTTATTGCAAGTCTGTATGTAGTACTATTTCAGGGAAGTATTATGACATTGAAAAACAAAAAATGAATGGAATTTGTAATAATATAATTGAGAGCATAGATATATTAAGAGATTATTCCAGTACATTGGAAAAAACCGATATCATACGATACAAGCAAATTGTAAAGTTAAATGTACTTGAATTAATTGTTTTAATAGAAAAAGGTACAAATTTCAAAGAAGATGAATATATTGAACCTGTTACTTTATCTGATGAAGAAGTATTAATCAAACGGAATCAGGCTATCATTGAAGATAACTTGGATCAGATTACATTGAGTTCTTTATGGAAAAATCAGGAAAGAAATGAGAGTAATCAATTAACCATACTCAAGGATACTATAGAGACCTGTAAGCAATTATCGAAAAAAATCACCCAAGGGATAAATTTACAACTATTATCACAAATCGCTCAAAAAATACGGGACGCCAGTGCTCAGGATTTGGAAACTCTGAAAGACCATTTAGGATGTTATATGACTATTTCAGCAATAATCAATGAAGGTGAGAATAATGGTGAAATGTTTACTGAATTAAATGCAGGAGGTATTACTTTAGAAGCTATTCGATTAGATATAGAAAGACGATTAAATACACGACGTTATAATTGGTTAGTACACTTATTTATCGAATGTGATGAAACAAATCAGGGAGAACGGGTTTTGTTTTGTTTTGCAACAAAGCTATTTGAATTATCCCGAAATAAGCTAGATGAATTTTCTTGGAATGTTAAGTTATTCAGTAGAATATCTAGTGATGGTGAATTAAAACGATTGATTATTCATTATTCTTTTCTATCAAGTACTTTGATCAGTGTGATTCATGATTTAGAGGAAATGGGTGAGCATGAATTAGTTGAAGAAATACTAAATCATCAGGATATTGTAGCTCAAGATGCAATCTCTGATTTGGAAGAAATTTATAAACCTGAAAATGTGAACTCAAGCCACTTAACCAAAGCTTTAAAGATACACATAGAAAAACTAAAAGAATTACTCCTTGTT
>JAOUKW010000026.1 GCA_029882335.1 Candidatus Heimdallarchaeota archaeon
GAAGTATAAAAAAACGTTGTATTTTCTAATGAACTCATTCCAAGAAATCCTCGATTATGAAGATTAAGTAGATTTTCTTCTGCAACTATATCAGGACATCGAATTTCATTTGCTATATCATTTATTGAAGCACGTTCCATAACTAGCATAGCTAATGCAGTTTTTTGCAATTTAGTTGGTAAATTAAATATGTCTGCAGTTGTTAGTTTCTTTGATGGAGAAGTTTCCTTAAATTTAATTGAGAATTTAGTTAAAATTTCTAAAATTTCTGCTTTAAACTGGTTAAAAAGATGATTTGAATGTGTTATATTCCAATTTAGTAAATCGATATTACCATATTTTCTTAAAAACTTCCAGCCAATATTTTCTGCAATAGGTTGCAAAGAGTGTGTTTCTTCTGCTACCACAACAATTGTAAAATCACCGAAGTTTTTGATAAAATAGCATAATTGTTCAACTCGAATTGAATATTCAATGGGTATGATCCCATCTTTCATTGAATCAGTAAAATTATCTAATGCACTTAATAACCCAGTAGTTATAATCTGATCTGGAAAAGAATTGTCCAATCTAATTACTTCTGAGACGATTATTTGATTATCAGAAGAAGTTATATAGACTGCGTAGAAAGACATATTTAATCCTCCTATTGTAATATTCTTTTTCTATATTTTATATAAACGTGTATATTTATAAATGGATTTCGAGAAAAACATGTTTAAAATATAAATAATAGGTTATATTTTTTTAATTGACTTTGCATGGTAATACACTAATTCCTGAGTAATCTTTCTACTAAGAATTCCTCTTTCAACAAATTTATTTAAAATTTTTTCTATATTAGTTAAATTTCGCATATTCAGTTTTTTAGCAATTTCTTCAATTGTGACCTGTTCTGCAATACTTTCACTTTGACATTCAATGATTGCTAGTGCAATCTCATTTTCCTCTTCATTTAATTCTAATCTAACATCAAAGGATAATATACTATCAATTTCCCTGTCAATATAATTAAAAAAGAAATCCAGGGCTTTATTAATAAAAATTTGTGTAGAATAAATACCTTGATCTTTTTTGACAAAATCATAATTCATATATCGATTTATTTTATTCCAATATGAGGGATCTAGTTGAAATTCAGTTTGTTTTGACGCTTCAATAATACAATATCTAATTACTTCTGCACGATATGAAAATTTTTTATCTGATTGAATTTTATAAAATAAATCTGCTATATCTTTTTTCAGATCAACTCTTAAATTTATTGAACCATCAGATTTTCTACTAATTTGATCCTTCGCCAATTGGTATCTCCTATATTTAATTTTGAGTTCGAATTTTAATAGTTTTATAATTAATTAGCTAAAATCGTTCAATTTACTATTTAATTTCATTAATTTTCAAATTATTAGTTCAACTTTTTATGTATCACATTAGACAAAAATTTAGACAAATTTATATTCGAACAACTATGTAGTCTTCTAGAATATTTATAATTTATTACATTTTGTAAATATTTGTATGAGTAATTCTTTTGAAAATCATGCTAAAGTATTAGTTTTTCAATCCTTTAAAGGAGGTACTGGAAAAACTATATTTTCAATTAATTTAGCTGAAATTCTAGTAAGGGATTACAATAAAAGAGTTTTATTGATAGAATCAGACTTCTCAATGCCAGCATTACAAAATATTTTACCCGAATACAATCCAGATATCTTTTTTAATGATTTTTTAAATTCAAATGATGTTAATTTAGAGAAATATATTTATCCAAATATTCAATCTAATCTAGGGATAATTTTTTGTAATATAAAAGCAAAATTTGGTGATAAAATCAATAGTACAGATCATGAGTGGTTCCTTAGAAAAAAAAAGCAACTAGAACTTGCTATATCTAATATAAACTATGATTACGTCATATTTGATGCAATACCTGGTTTACATTTATTTGTGATAAACTTAATAGCTATGACTGATGTTGGCTATTTATTGATGAGGCCAGATGCACAATCAATTAAAGGAACTGAATATCTATTAGAAAAAATATATACAAGATCCTTAAGATTAAAGGGGCAAAATTCATTTAAATTAAATTTAATAATGAATCAGGTACCATATATTGATGAAATTCAGCCATTACTTGTGGATTGGGAAAAACACTTTACTACTAAATACGATTATGTTAATAAATTATTGAATTTTTATTATCATCCAACTACCAGCTATAATACTGCAATTCAGAGATTTGTTTTACCTGATGATGATCCTAGTTTAACTGAAATTAAAAAGAAAATTGTAAGTGATCTCTTGGAAATTTAATATTATAAGGTGTGAAAATATGAGTGACATGAATATTCTCGAATTTAATTTAAAAATTGAACATTTAATTAGTAGAGGTGCAGAGGCAGAGGTTCTATTTGGACAATTTTTTAATAAAGAGGTTGTGATTAAACAAAGAATTCCTAAAGCTTATAGAATTAAACAAATTGATGATCTACTAAGGAAAGAACGTTGTATCAAAGAAGTTAAACTTTTACAATCTGCAAGACAAATTGGATTAAATGTCCCTTTTGTTTATGATATTGATAAAGAAAATTGGTCAATTATTATGGAAAAAATTGATGGATATCCGATTAAGCTATTTGAAGATCTAAACAAGGTCGATTATAAAATAATTGGAAATTATATTGCCAATTTACATAACGAGAACCTGATTCATGGAGATTTAACAACATCAAACATACTTATAGATAAGACCAACACAATTTGGTTTATCGATTTTGGTTTAGGTTTTAATTCCACAAGTATAGAAGATAAAGCAGTAGATATTTTAGTCTTAAAACATATTTTAGAAAGTTCGCATCCAACTATTTATCAAAAAGCTTGGAAACAATTTCTTGGTGGTTATGCGGAGCATTTTCAAAATTTTAATTCCATTGAAAAGAGAATTGAAGTAGTTGAACAACGAGTAAGGTATAGAAGTCATTAATTAAATAAATTTTTTACATATTTGATCCATCCAGTTGGAATATCATTTGGATTTACTATGAATATTGGAGTTTCTTCAACAATTATATCAGTCCAATCATTTTTTATCAAATATTTTCTTAATAACTGTTTTGATATATGATCCGCAAAAAGATTATAACCAAATCCACCTGTGATAACTATCCCCGCTTTTGGTAATAATTCCAATATTTTATTTCGTATGAAACCGGCAATAATCTGAATCAGAATTTCTCGAATGAATAAATATAGCTCTGTATACTCGGCTAATTTTTCAAAATTTATGTTTTCATCAACTTGATTTATCAAATGTATTTGTTTTTCACTTAAAAATGATTTATTTAATTTAAAAAATATTATTAAGTTTTTTAGCCCGATAGAAGAACACAAAGATTCAATTGAGACATAGTTTGAATTCTGTTTAATGAATTGTGAAAATTTTAACCCCAATTCAAACTGTGGCAAGAATTCAGTATGACCACTTTCAGTAGCATAAATTGTAAACAATTCTGTGTCTTCTATTGTCACACCAATACCAGTACCTATAGCTATTGTACATCTTATTCCTTTAGACGTCATTATTGTTTGTTGTATTGGATAAAAATATTTTGTATTAAGATTTTGAATTGCAATAGTTAAGAGATAAACATCATTGAAAAGATCAACTTTACACTTTAGTAACTCCATTATTTTATTTTTATCAATAATCCAGTTAATATTGGTTAATTGGATAATATCTGACATTACAGGTGCAGCTATTCCAATTAATGCATACTTTAATGGAATTTGAATATCTACTAAGCTTGAATGTATTATGTCATAGAAATCAACAACAGATGAATTAATAAATTTATTTGAATAAATTATATTATATTCTGATGATAGTATTATGATGTGAGTTTTTGATGCGCCAATATCACCAATAAAGTACATATATTAGAATTATATCATTTTTATTTTAAAATTAAGTTGTCAATTGCATTAAAATTTGTTTAGTTTATGAGTCTAAATCACTTAAACCAGTAATTGATTTTAATCTTCCACGTAAATCAGTAACCAAATCTTTCTTTTTCTTTGGTTTTCCAGTGGAATCTTCATCACTTTGATCTGGAGGTACTAATCCTAAACCTTGTCTAATTGAACGTACGATTCTTTGTGCATTTTGAAGCATCATTGTACTAACATCAACTGCAATAACTGCAATTGCATATGAATCCGATGCTCTAGCAAAATAAATATCAAAATCAGATAACGAGAAATGACCTAATCCTCTATATTCGATATCTGTTAGATATTTAAAAAATTGTTTTGGATTTAACTGCTCAACAACATTTTTCAAAGTTTCTAATCGCTCATAATCTATTTCAGACTTACCTACAGCTAATGCTTGAGAACCGTCCGAAGATAATATTGATAATGCGACAATTTCAGGAGATTCCTTCATCCTCGTTTCAATAGTATTAGTCAATTGATTAATAACTTCTTCTGAAAATTCAATTAAGGAGGTGGGTGTCGCCTCTTCTAACGCTTTATCTAGTTCTTTCTCCTCTTCTGCAGTAAGTTTTGGTACTTCCTTGACTTCTGTTTTAGGTTCTGCAGGTGTTGGTGTAGAAGTTACCTCCGGTTTAGGAGCTGAAGGTGTTGGTGCAGAAGTTACCTCCGGTTTAGGAGCTGAAGGTGTTGGTGCAGAAGAAATCCCTGGTTTTGGAGCTGATGGCATTGGTACATCTGCATCTTTTTTAATAGATGGGGATGGAGCTGCACCTGATTTATCTATACTTGGTACTTCTTTAACATCTTCTTTTTCAGTAGTAGTTGATTTTAGTTTTACTTTACCAGTGGGCTCTTGATAATTCTCAAAATTTTCAAATAATATTCTTTTTACTGCTAAATCAATGCTATTTGAAAAAATAGAAGTTGCATATCCCTTAAACTTCTGTCTTATTAATTCATCAGCCTGTCTAAACATTTTTGTTGCCCGATAAAAATGGGTTCTTAGCTTACCGATTTTATCAGGGTCAAATTTATGGAATAAAACATATAATTTGGGCATTTCTGCTAATTGATTTAATATGTTTATGATATCTAGATAATATTGATATGCTTCATCTAGTCTATCTATATCCTGTATATCAACTACAAAAATGAGTGCCTTTGTTTGGTTAAAAACTTCTGGTTTTGACAAATATGTCTCTCGATAGTTTTGTTGACCACCTAAATCCCATACACTAAAATCTCGATCTAAGAAATCATGTGCATGTCTTTCTATCCCTCTTGTTGGTCTTGATTCCTGAAGTTCAGATAATGACATCTCTTCCATTGTAGCCTTGTAAATGGTTGTTTTACCAGCCTTATCTAATCCCGCAAAAATTAACTTAGATACTTCATCACTCATAAGCTACACTTGTTAATTTATATTAAGTTCTTTATTATTATTCTATGAAAAACTATTGATAGTCTCTCATTTGAATTATAATAATAAAACCCAATTATAGATAATTAGAAATTCAAATTTAAAATTTATTGTGTTTGTTCTGTAAATACATACGTTCTAATTTATTTAATGATCATAAATATTTTAAGAAGAATAATTTATTTATTCTATACTATTTTATTTTGGAACTAAACCAAATAAATATTATTATGGTACGGAAATCATAAATATTGATAAATTTACGAATGATTTATTTAGATGAATGCGATAAAAAAAAATGTACTGGTATTCGTTTAAGTAAATTTAATTTAATTAATATAATTTCAGTGAAACAAGTTAGAAACTCTATTGTTCTTTCTCCCTTTGCACCAAAATCTATTTCTAATGAAGATATCCATCAAATGAAATCAAATGGAATTACAGTTATTGATGGAAGTTGGAATAAGATAGAGAATAATCCATTTTTATCAAAGGGAATCCCCAGGGCATTACCATTCTTAATTGCTGCAAATCCTGTAAATTATGGGAAACCAACAAAGCTAACCTGTGCAGAGGCTTTGTCGGCAGCCCTTTATATTGTTGGAGAGAAATCTCAATCGTTAGAAATCTTGAAATCGTTTAAGTGGGGTAATGAATTTATTCGTATAAATCAAGAAAGACTTGAAAAATATAGTGAGTGTAAAACTTCAAGCGAAATAATAACGGTGCAAAATGAATTTTTAAGTGAATTATTAGAATAATGTGGTGTGAGGAGTAAGCCAGCTTGTGTTAAAGCGCATGAAATTAATTCTGCAATTCTCATGATGGTATTTATCTATGCATGTACCCGAATCCTAATCGAGCATATCAAAGGATTCTGTTTCAATTGTTCCTAGGTGATGACCCGTTTCAGGCTCAAAGAGCGTACGTTGCTGTTGTCAGAGCCAAACTCTCGTTTAACTGATTTGCATCAGTACCTATTACTCGATGGAAGCTGGACTTTCCTGATCAAATGACCTGAACCATCCTCTCACTCCACATATACGAATACCACATGGAAATTAATAATTCTTTATATGATAACTGAGAAAATTCCTATTTGATTATACTTATTTTGATTAAGATTTTATAATTTTCACACCGAAATTTCATTTTCTTTCATAAGATGTTTATTCAAAAATTAAATATGTAATATATTGAGTACTGATTGGACTATATGTGGATTAGACACTGGAGGTACATTTACTGATTTGATTGCGATCAGTCAAAATCAAATTAAAATACTAAAAGTACCTTCTACACCTCATAATCCTTTAGAAGCAGTAATTAACGCAGTGAAAAAAATTGGCTATGTTAAAGAAATTTTACATGGAACCACAGTCGCTACAAACGCAGTTCTAGAAGGAAAAGGAGCAAGAGTTGTTCTAATAACCACCAAGGGATTTAAAGATGTAATTGAAATTGGTAGACAAAATAGAAGAGATATCTATGAATTATATCCGAAAAGATCAATGCCATTAATATCTTCTGAATTACGTTTGGAAATAAATGAACGAGTTATTGCAGATGGTTCAATTGAAGTCAGTATTGATGATGAAGAATTAAAAAATTTGGAATTAAAGTTATCTTCATTAGAATTTGACAGCATTGCATTATGTACATTATTTAGTTTTCTAAATTCAATTAATGAGGAAAATGTGGCTAAATTTTTGGAGTCTAAATATCTAATATCGGTTTCTAATAGAATTTTACCTGTTTATAGAGAATATGAAAGGACTTCAACTACTGTTATGGACGCTTATGTAAAACCAATTATTACATCTTACTTAAAACAGGCAAATACAATATTACTGAATGAAAATTTAACAAATAATTTTGCGATTATGAAATCAGATAGAGGCTTAGCACGAGTTTCATCGATTATCGCAAAACCAGTTGAAACATTATTTTCAGGATTAGCTGGGGGAATTCAAGCAGCTCAGTACACATCACAAATACTAAATGTACCCAATATAATTTCATTAGATATTGGTGGAACAAGTACAGATGTCGCTTCAATTGTTAATTATAATTGTAATATACAAAATGAACAAAAAATTAATAATTTACCTGTTTCAATACCCTCTGTAGATGTCATCACAATTGGTGCTGGTGGAGGTAGTTTAATTCAAGTAAATTCTGGATTTGTAAAAGTTGGTCCTGAAAGCGCAGGTGCAATTCCAGGCCCAGTTGCATATGGAATGGGAGGAACAATACCTACTGTAACAGATGCAGATTTAGTATTTGGTATTCTTCAAACATCTCTAGCTGGTGGAGAAATGGAATTAAAGAGCGAAGACGCTCTAAATTCCCTAGATCTATTTAGTAAGCAGATTAATTTATCTATTAACGAAACTGTAGTAGGTGTTAGACGGATATTTCACGAAAATATAGCAGCAGCACTTCGAGCAGTTTCGATGGAAAGAGGATTAGATCCTCGTAATTTTGCATTACTTGGTTTTGGAGGTGCTGGACCTTCACATGTTGCGGAATTAGCAGATTTAATGAATATCAAAGACGTTATCATACCACCTTATCCTGGAATTTGGTCTGCCATGGGTTTAATGGGTGGTGATTATAAATTCAGTTCTTCTCGAAGTTATCTTACAAAATTAAATACGATTGAAATATCAGAACTGTATACCATTAAAGACGAATTAACGCTGAAAGTAAAAGGTATGGCTCAAAAGGATAATATTAAAGGTAGTTTCCATATTGAGACATATTTAATGTTGAGATATGTAGGACAATCATATGAATTATCTGTACTGTTATCTGATAGTATAGAACAAATAAAGGATGATTTTATTAATTCTCATCTTGAACGTTATGGTTTTGCTGATAAAGATGAACCTATAGAAACAGTAACAATAAGAGTCGACTTAATCTTACCACACGAAAATCCAATATTACCAGAACTAGATATCAAACCCGATCCTAAACCTTACATGTTTAGAAATGTGTTAAATATTCCAGACAAAGTGCCGGTGTATCGAAAAAGTGATCTGGATAAGAATTTTCAAATTAATGGTCCCGTTATTATAGATCAATTAGATACTACAAATTGGGTTCCACCAAATTGGTCCTTGCAAATCGATAAATTTGGATTTATCCTTTTGAAAAAAAATAGTTAATAATTATCATCAATCTTATTTTGCTTCTTTTAGGTTAAGTATTATGATTTTAGTAATAACGTATTAGTCTAAAATCAATTCTTACACCCCATATACCATACTTATTAAAAGAAATGAGTGGGCAATTAAGACCATATGTTGCAGAGATATATCATGAATTTTCAAAGATTAAAAGCATCATTCAGGAACAGCCAATTGACGTAATTTTGATTACAAGTCCTCATTTTCAAGGAGGAGCTTTTCAAATAGGAATATCCAACTATTATCTCTACGAATTTTCACAATTTAATAGATCAGATATAAAAGATAAAAGAGAAGGTCATCTAAAAATATCAAATTTAATTCAAACAATAGGTGAAGAAGCAGGATTTTTAGCTCCAAATGATTACCAAAAAATATCTATAGTTGATTATGGAACTGTTGTTCCACTGAAATTTTTAGATCCAGGGTCAAATATTCCAATCATACCTATTTCCATTTCTATGGGTAACTTTCTAGATCACATAAATTGGGGTATTAAATTGAGATCAATAATTGATGAAAATAATATTAATGCTTTATTCATTACATCAACAGAACTCAGCCAAACCTTTTCAAATAATCCAAAGGATAAACCTACAACCCATAAAGAAGATTTGAAATTTATTAATTTATTAATTAATCATGAAATTGATGAATTAGTAAACTTCAATAAAAGTTATTTTCATACCACAGAAAATGAATTGAAAACAACATATTTGCTTGCTGGTTATTCAAAAGAAGATCAAGGACTATTAAGTAGGTATACTGGAGTTATCGGAGTAGGGTGTGCTTTTGTTCATTTTAAATCAAATTTAGAATAAATTTAAATAGCTTCAATCGTCATACTAGGGGCAGTACCTTCAATTATGACCTCTGTTCCTTTATTTTGAACTGAGATAATAAAACCACTAGTTGATATTTTTAATTTATTTGAGCGAACTCTGCTAACTTCTTTGTCTGGTGAACTTCCACCGCCAGTCCATACAATTTTAGTTCCATTTTTATCTCGGGATGTAGTAATTAGACCGGCAGCCTTCATAATCGCTTTAACATCATATACACGACGTTTTGGAACATTTAATCTTTTAGCCAATTCAGCAGTCCCAATTCCACCAGCTTCACTCTTGATAATATCTATTGATTGCCTTGCAATTTCTTCAAGTTTCATGAGGCTTCTAGTTTCCTATTAGCAGTTTCTTTGTTCTCCTTATTAAGTCATTTATTTATACCGCCAAAATTAGATAATGAATTTAATTTTTGTTGTAAATAACAGATTTTGTTTAATATTGATAAAATTAAGTAAATTTTTCTCATCTATTTCAACGTATTAATAGATATTTAATCAATTGATTCTAAACTTTAAGAAAATAATATATCACATAGAATGATAAAATGAAATATAGAATGCAAGACAATCTTGATCCAATATCATTAACCGTGTTACAGAGAAGATTGGAATCCGTGGCTGATGAAATGAGTTTGGTTCTTAAAAAAACTGCTTACAGCCCGAATATTAAAGAAAGAGCGGATTTCAGTTGTGCTATTTTTGATAAGAGTGGCGATATGGTTGCTCAAGCAGAAGCGATTCCGGTTCATCTTGGATCAATGCCATTTGTCGCAAAACCAATTATTTCTAAATTTCAAAACTGGAAAGAAGGAGATGCAGTTATAACAAATTCACCTAGATCTGAATATGGAGGTACCCACCTTCCGGATATAACTCTTGTAGCACCAGTTTTTCATAAAGGAGAATTTACACACGTAATTGCGAATAGAGCTCATCATGCAGATGTAGGAGGTATGACTCCAGGTTCTTTACCTGCAAATTCTACAGAAATATTTCAAGAAGGATTAATAATTCCCCCTGTCTTTCTCTATAAAAATGGAGTTGAAAACTCAGATATTATGAATATTATATTAGAAAATGTAAGAACACCTGAAGAAAGATTAGGTGACTTAAGGGCACAATATTCTTCTTTAATGTTGGGAGTCAGGAGAATGAAAAAATTAATGGATGACAATCCAAATTGGAATATTCAATTAATGCAAGCTCATTTACAAAAACAAGCAGAAGAAGGTACACGTAATAAAATCGCGACTCTACCAATCAAGAAAGTAGAATATACGGATTATCTGGATAATGATGGAATTAACCTTGATGAACCTGTAAAAATTCATGTAAGTATAGAGGTAACATCAGAAGGAGATTTGGTAATTGATTTTAATGGATCTGATAATGAAAGAAAAGGGAATTGTAATGCACCTTTATCTGTTACAACTTCAGCATGTTATTATTTACTAAGACTACTAACAGGTAGGGATGTACCATCAAACAGTGGGTGTTATAAACCAGTTAAAATTATTGCACCTGAAGCATCAGTCATTAATCCCACGAGAAATTCAGCCACATCAAGTGCGAATACTGAAACATCTTCAAGAATTGTAGATGTATTAATGGGAGCAATGAAACAGATTATACCGTGGCCGAGTGCAAGTCAAGGAACTATGAATAATTTATTAATTGGTGGAATTCACAAAGGAAAACCCTGGAGTATATATGAGACCATAGGAGGTGGAACGGGAGCAGGACCGGATGGTGCGGGAACTTCTGCAATTCAGAGCCATATGACAAATACAGAAAACACACCGATAGAAGCCTTAGAATTATCCTATCCACTAAGAGTACGGGAATATTCAATTCGTCGAAATAGTGGTGGTAAAGGTGAATTTAATGGAGGAGATGGTATTGTTAGAGATATTCAACTATTGGATGAAGCTACCATTACGTTACAATCGGAAAGGCGAAAATTTAAACCATGGTCACAAGGAAACGCAGAAATGGGAAAAAGTGGTATTAATAAATTCTTAGTACCAATAATTGATAATGATAAAATTAAAAATATAAATGAATACGATATACAAATATTAAGTTCTAGAATAACATTAGTAAATGCTAAAAAAAATTCAAGAATACGCATTCTGACACCAGGTGGTGGAGGGTATAATTCAAGTCCAGAGGTTTAAAAAGATGAATGAGGATAATTTTGAAATAACAACAGGATATAATAATTTTGGATCATTAATTTTACTTATTTCAAAAAATCAGAATGCAAACTCTTTCAAAAAAAATTTAATTTCATTAGGTTATCAAGTATCGGGACCTTTACCATCTGTTGATCATGGATATCGAGCGATTAGACAGTTTACTCCTTCAATTATTATTTTTGATCTGGATTATTCATTGAATGAAAATGAGGATTTCCAGGGATTACTAAATCATGATGCAAAAGAAATACCAATAATTGTTCTTTCTAATTTTAATAGAACAGATTTTACACATAAAAGAATAAAAATACTAAATCCCACAACTAATTCATTACGATTAAAAGAGGAAATAGAGTCGATGATCGATGATAGAGAATTGAGGAAAAAAGAAACTTCAAAGCTCAATTCATTAAATTTTACAAATTTATTATTTCCTAGAATCATTGTGTTTTTACCTGAAAAACAAAAGGAAGAAGATTCAAAAATAGTAAATCAATCTCTTGTAAATATGATTTCAAGAATTGCATCTCTAACTATAAATGAATATAATCAAATAGATATAATTAATAATGCAATATTTGATGAAATTGAATTTCTTCAAGTATTGAATATAACAATAGAAGATATAATTTATGAATTAGATCAAAAGAATAACTCCAATACTGCTAAATCACTTATATGTGAAGCAATCGAATCTGTTCTGATAGGATGGGGAGAAATTTCCAGTTCTTTACTAGACTTTATTAATAAATTTAGTTCAGATTTAATTAAGAAAGTTGCTATTGCAGATAAATTGATTGAAACTGAAAGTTATGAGAAAAAATGTGATTTTGTTGGTTTAATAGAATTAACAGATCAAGGACCAGTACTATCCCGAATTCGATCCATAGATAATTCAGTTAAAGATAAACTGGATTCAAAGATTGTTTCTACCTTGATGATAGTTGTAGGACAAGGTACTTCTTATCATGAAGGAATATATGGACCAATTCCTATATCGTTAGATGATGAAGAATATGTGACCATTATTTGGTCAAAAGTACTAAAATCAGATATATTGGATGATAGAATGAATGGTAATTCACTTGGACTTGTAGTTGTAGGATGTAAACGCAGATTAATTAACTTTTTACCTAAAAAAACTCATTTAATTAATATTTTTGATACTTTAAAGAAATCAATTCATATGGATCATATAACAGATGAATCGCTTGAAATAATTTATCAAAAATTTAATGAATATCTTTCTTGATGAATATTACAACGATTGAAGAATTATGTTTGATACTTGTTGACCTGCTTCATAGGCTAATTGGTATGAACCACCATGTTTTGTTACATCACCTGCGGCCCATACATTAGTTCTATTTGTCTCAAATTTTTCATTAATAATTATATGTTTACCATCCATTTCTAGTGAGAATTCATCTAGGAAATCAGTTGCAGGAACTGGTTTTCCCTCTACAAATAACGCATCTATATTTAGATTATGTACTTGATTTTCAGATGTAAATTTAATTTCCTTTAAAAATTCATCTCCATCTACAGATATATCTGAAACGTTTACATATACTTTCACTTTGCCAATTAAACTATTAGTAATATCAGGATTTAACCATAATAAATAAACAGTGTCAGTGTGTTGACTAAGAAAGTTTGCTGCTCGTATGGTATATTTATGATTACCAATTACTGCAAGAGGTCCATTTCGATAAAGAGGAAAATCACATACTGCACAATCAGAAATTCCTTTTCGTGAGTACTTATCTTCTCCCTCAAAGTTTAATTTTGTTTGTTTCGCACCAGTTGCGATTAAGATTTTCTTGGATACATACTTTTGACGATTTTTACCAAGTACTTCAAATTTTTCTGATTCTGTGATTTTCACACAATTAGTTTGATAATGATTTACTCCTTTCGTTTTGGCTCGTTCAATTAAATCCTCCATAAATTTTAATCCAATAGTACCTGAGGGTAAATCCGTATTAAATAATTCCCCTGCCTTGGCTAATTGAGATTCATATGGCGAACCTAATAAGGTAACTTTTATCCCATTTTCAACCAATATCATAGATGCAGTGATTCCTGTAACTCCTGCACCAATTATAACTATATCGGATACAATATCGGGGGGAGTAGGCCTTTGTATCATATATAAATATATACATGCATCGAAATTAATAACTCATTGGATTACATTTGGAATAAAAATAAAATTCTCTTTATTAATTGGTTTAAATAATTAAGGTTATTAGAGATTTCTTTTTTGATTATATTGTGGATCTCCTTAATCCAAATAAATTATACGAAGAGTTATCTAATTCTAAACAAAATTCATTAAATTTCTGGGGACCCGTCCCTCATTCATTTAGTCATGCAGTTGACTTAAGTTTAAATTTAATTAAAGATGATATGAATGAAGGTAATAATCAAAATTTAGAAGAATTACAAACATTTTTAATTTCTTATCATAAATCACTTGGAATTTTTTCAGAAACAGTAATGACAAACATTTCTAATTTAAATTTCGGATCAGTAATTGTTGGTCATCAGCCAATAATTTTTGGTGGTCCTGGCTTCATTGGAAATAAGTTAGCATGTTTAAATCATTTAAAATCAATTTATGACAAAAAAAAAATTAATATCTCCCCTATATTTTTTATAGGTGATTATGATGGAATGCAAAAAGAATTAGCACGTGTTTATTATCCTAATCCAATTTCATTCAATGCAACAATAGTGAGTTCAGATGGCTATTTCAATGAAGAAAGTGACCTTGTTTCACATTCTGCATTACTCCCCCCTATTACTTGGTTAGAGGAAAATATTCTTAAAATTGAACATTCAATTAATGGATTTAAAGGACAACTTAAAGGAAAAGATTCAAAAATTTTAGAAGAACGCTGGAATCACATTGTGACATTGCTGAAAACAAGTTTTAACTCAACTTCAACTTTATCCGAATGGGCTTCAAAACTATGGGGGACTATTACTAATATAATTAATGATTTTGGTATTGTTTATTTACCAACATCTCATCCAGTAGTAAGGAAATTAGTATTTAAGCATTATTTGAAATTCATACAAAATTCAACTACATATACACATGAATTTCAACAAGCAAATGATCAATTAATCCAATTGGGTTTTGAACCAAGCCTACCTCATAGGCATTTAGATTATTCACCATTTATTCTAGAATGTACTAATGATTTTAATAGAATACCCACTATGATAAATCAAGTTGGAGAAGAATTTTTTGCCAGTGGGACTTGTAATCAATGTAAAACGGATTTTAAATATAACGTATCAAATGAAGAAGAATTAGAAAAAATAGCTGAAATAATTGGTCCAAGAGTTGATACATCACAAGCCATTTTCCAAGATTTATTGAATATTGTAATAAGAATATCAGGTCCCGGTGAAATCGCATATTATTCACAAGTAGCACCTGCCGTGAGATCCATTGGTTTTAATACACCAATTTTTGTTAAATATAAGAGAGCATATTATAATTCAAATTGGAATGAAAAATTAGGAAAACTTATAGAAAGCAGAAATAGTGCAAGTTTACACAATAATAAATTATTTGATATATTGAGGAAACGAATAACCTCATTAAAAGAAAACAACAACTTGGAACTGCAACAATCAGAGATTTTAATGGAGAATTATATCGATGAGACCTATCAAAGTTTAATTAATGGTAAACAAAATAATGATATACAAAAATATTTAGGATGGCAGTTTGGTAGATTTACCAAGGATAAAATGGGACAAGAGGTTTCATGGGTTTGGATAGATTTTGCTTTAATGACGGGTTTGAATGATTATTTATCCACTTATCAAAGAATGTATACTGATGAATCTACACTTGGTGGAAAATACTATATTAATACTTCAATATAATTAAACCTATAGTAATTCATCATATGCTTGAATATATGATTTGACTATTTTTTCAGGAGAGAATTGTTCAATTATTCTTTTTCTGCCATTGTTTCCGTATTCTAAACGCAACTTACGATTTCCCATTAATCTCTTTAAAGTATTAACCTGCATTTCAAAATCATTAACACTCCATAGTAACCCATTTGACTTATCAATACAGACTTCGGGTATTCCACCAGTATTAGGTGCCCATATTGGCAGTGAACAGGCCATTCCTTCGGCAATAGTTAATCCAAATGATTCTAATTGACTTGTTGATGCCATAATAGATGATTTCATGAAAAGATTTGAGACATCTTTTTGTACTCCAAGGAAATTTACTTTATCCCTTACTTTTAATTTTCTTGCCAATCTAACACAAATTGGATAATCTGGACCATACCCAATTAAATTTAATTTCCAATCAGGAAAATCTTTGGATGCTTCTGCAAAAACTTCAATCATCAGAGGTACTTGTTTAATTGGTCTAAAATTACTTGCATGAATTATTGATAATTCTTTTTCTTCATGATATGGTTTAAAACGATCAGAATTGATAAAATTGTAAATCACTTTTACACTATTTTTATCTAATTCAAACACTTCTTCAGTCTCTCTAGCCAAAAATTTTGAAACAGAAGTATTTAAATTTGAATCCTGTAATGACAATTTTATAATCGAATTATAACTATCTAATTTACCTAGTGTGTGTGTATCTGAACCATGAGTAGTATTTATTGTTTTTATTGAATTTAATCTCTTAGCCAAATATAGTATTGTTGCATGTGGAATTGCATAATGTGCATGAACTAAATCAATTTGATGTTCCTTAACAATTTTTGAGATATTTGAAGCGGTTTGTATGGTATAAGGATTTCCGATATCTGTAAAAAGTTCATAATTTGTACTTTCGTTTTGATGTATAGTTATATTTGAAGGAATTTCATCTATAAAAAAAGGTATTTTATAAAATAAAAAATGAACATCTACATCATATTTAGCAAGTTCTATTCCTAAATTAGATGCAACCAATCCTGAACCACCCATCGTGGGAAAGCCAGTAATCAAAACTTTCATTTTGTTAATTCTGTATGAAATTAATTAACTTTTATTGAAAAACTAACCGTATTAGGTAAAATGAAATTTGCATAATATTATTGAAAATAAACAAATTTAATGAGATTATAAAATATTTCAAAACAAGAAGATTAAATGCAACTTGAGTATAGAAAATATATTGATAACTGTGGAATCTGATAAAAACAAAAAGTTAATGACGATATTCGCTCATCAGGATGATGAAACTTTTTCAGCTGGAGGAGTATTATCAAAATATGGAAAAAATCACTCATCTTTTGCAGTTTCGATTACATTTGATCCAAATAGAGAATTGGAGTTTATTAGTGCTTGCCAGAAACTTGGAGCAAGTCCAATTCAATTAAAATTTGATAGGATATCAAAAACTAATGAGGGCGAAATTAGATCTTCATTAATTGATATCATAAGAAAGTATCAACCAAATATAGTAATTACACATTTGGATTATGATTACCATCATGAACATAAATTGACAAGATCAATTGTTGAAGAAGCAGTGGAATGGGCAGCTCATACTACAACTTTATCAAAGGCTCATCAAATTGATTCATTGTGGGCGGCAGAAACTACAATATTGATACCATTTCCAACAATCTTTATTGAGATCTCATCCGAAAATGAAAATAGATTAGATGCAATTAGGATTTATGAATCTCAATCTCATAAAGGTGGACAAGGTTTTTACCGTGAATTTCATGAAACTCGGACTCGATTACGTGGAATACAATCAGGTGTAGCACATGCAGAAGCATTTGAGAATGTACCAATTAATATTAGTGGATCATTCAAACCAAAACAAGTATATACTGACTTTCCATTTTAAGAATAATGAAGGAGTTTTCAGTAAAATCCGAAACACATACAGAAATCATTGATATTACTGATAAGGTCATAGATGTGATAAAGAAACATAATTTTAAATCTGGAGCTGTAATTCTCTATACACCTCATACAACTGCATCTTTGACAATAAATGAAGGATGGGATCCTGAGGTAAAAGGTGATATCATTCGTTTTTTAAAAAAATTAATTCCTTGGAATGAAGATTTATTTAATCACTCTGAAGGAAATTCTGCTGCACATATTAAGTCAATTTTAATTGGTAATTCTACAACAATCATAGTTGAAGATGGTCTAATTCAACTCGGTACTTGGGAAAAAATATTTTTCTGTGATTTTGATGGACCAAGAATTAGAAAAGTGTTAATACAATTTTTAGCATCTAATAGTTTATAATATTAATTTTTACTTTGAACAGTATTATAATCAATAATTTGTGTAGAATAAAAGAGGAGATACAAGAGAATGAGAATTTGTAATCTAAATTTATTCAGCCCTTAGAATACTTCCAGTAGACCTTGAAGACATCCTATAAGCAGGATATGCACAAGCAATTATAGTAAAAACAAGTAATAAACAACCAAATAATACCATTACATCTATTGGAAAAGCAATATGTAAGGGTGGTACTATTTCTGTGTCACTTCCACCGGTTAATAGATAAAAAAAGTTTAAAGAGATAAAAACTCCAGCAATACCACCCATTACTAAACTTGTTAGTAAGAGTAATAATCCTTCAAAAAGTAATAGTAAGAATATTTGACGTCTTATCATACCAATGGATCGCAGTACACCAATTTCTCTTTTTCTTTCACTAATAGTTACAAATGAAAAATAACTAATAGCGATAATGCTCACTAGTATGGTAATTGTTAGTAAAGAATTCATTGTATTCAATATTATTCGATATCCATCACTGTCCTCAAAAAATTGTACAAATGTTTCTGTACTGAAAACACTTACATCTGTAAAATTGGAAAATTCTTTTTCCAAAATTTGTGTTATTTTTGTGATGTTTTGACCTTGATTTACTTTTACATAAGCTGCGTGTTGTAGTTCTACCAATCCTTGAAATTGATTTGCTAAATTTATTGAAGTATTAATATTTACCAATACTGGAACATCTGTAATTAATTCCAGACCATCAATTTGTTGTTGATTGGGTATGTGTCTAACTAAATTCGGAAATAATTCAAGATCGCCTGTAATATTTAATACTACTGTAATTATGTTGGATAATGATATTATGAAAACTTCACCAATTTCTCTATTCATTGCTAGAAGAATATTTTCTTGAGTAGCCATGGTACCATTTTCTACAACTGTTG